>NZ_JAGFPF010000357.1:0-1684 GCF_025962695.1 Candidatus Symbiopectobacterium sp. NZEC135
ATATCCTAAAATGGAATATTGATCATTTTAGTTGTTATCCCAAAATGGGATAATTGGTTGGGGTTGTTACTGAGAGGAGTGACTGATATGGAAAAAGGTGACTGGCATCCTGCTGACATCATTGCATCTTTAAAAAAGCGGGGGACAACCATGACGGCGCTTTCAAGGAAAGCGGGACTGGCGTCTTCAACATTAGCGAATACGTTAGCCCGCCACTGGCCCAAAGGAGAACGCCTGATTGCCGATGCGTTAAACACACAACCGGAAAAAATCTGGCCCTCGCGCTATCGAAACATCCAACGTGGTCACGGTGAACAAGGAGAGTAGTGGGGCCGTGTTTTGAGTTCAGCGCTCCTGACGGGATACCTATTTCATAGATATTCCGTCAGGAGCCAACAAGCGCAGCGCGTTAGCTGCTATCACATTCTCTTTGACGAAGCTGAGAGGTCAGGATTGTTAACATCGTGACAGACGATTTATTGAGCCTGGCGCAATGAAAAAGAGCAGCAACACGCCGACACCCCATGATGCGACTTTCAAACAGTTTCTGGCAAACCCGGATACCGCCAGAGATTTTATGCAACTCCATTTGCCTGGCGAATTGCGGGAGTTGTGTGACCTTACCACTCTGAAACTCGAGTCAGGCTCTTTTATTGAAGATGACCTGCGCGCCTACTTCAGCGATGTGCTCTACAGTGTAAAAACGCGGGTAGGGGAAGGGTACATTCATGTGCTGATTGAGCACCAAAGCTCAGCGGACAAGCACATGGCATTTCGCCTGATGAGATACGCCATCGCGGCCATGCAAAAGTATCTTGACGCGAAACACAAGACATTACCGCTGGTGATCCCGATACTGTTTTATGCAGGCAGCACCAGCCCTTATCCGTATTCCACCAACTGGTTAGCCGGATTTGATTACCCTGATGTGGCTGAACGGCTTTACAGTAAGCCTTTTCCGCTGGTTGATGTCACAGTGATCCCGGATGATGAGATCATGGAGCATCGCAGCATGGCGGCGCTGACTCTGTTGCAAAAGCATATTCGTCAGCGCGATCTGGCGGAGTTGATGGACAGACTGGTGACGCTGTTGCTGGCGGGTTACATGACCAGACAACAGACGATATCACTGGTAAACTACATGGTAGAGGCAGGAGACGCGTTAGACGTAGAGGCTTTTGTCCGAGAACTGGCATACCGGGTGCCACAGCATGAGGAAGAACTGATGACCATAGCGCAGCGACTAGAGCAGAAGGGTATTGAGAAAGGTATCAAAAAGGGTATTGAAAAGGGAATTGAGCAAGGCGTGGAATTAGGAAAGCGCAGTGAACGCCTGGCTATACTGAAAATTGTTAGCACCATGCGGCAGAATGGCATGGATGATGCGGCTGTAATGAAAATGACTGGGCTGACAGCAGAGGAACTGGCGCAACTGCATCAGTAATCGCTTATCAAACAACAACGCGCGTTGTGAGCATGGGCGATGAGTATGCCTGAGTCTGTCTTCGTAGTGAGTTTTATCCTTTCAATATATGAGGCTTGCCGCGTTCAAGTGCAGCTTTCAATGTGTCGCCACTGAGTCGATCGCTGATCCCGTCAGCCTGAGCCCACTGCTCAAAGATAGACACCAGTTTATACGGCTGATTAATTAATGGGGTGATGATTTGTTTTTGCTTACAGGAAA
>NZ_JAGFPF010000358.1:0-1683 GCF_025962695.1 Candidatus Symbiopectobacterium sp. NZEC135
GATGCGAGTGTAGTTGAATGGTAGAACGAGAGCTTCCCAAGCTCTATACGAGGGTTCGATTCCCTTCACTCGCTCCAAACACACTTCTCACGATGTCCAGTAAAGTCAACCAAACCCGGATACCGCAGCCTTTCACTAAATACTGATTATCTCGACGTCTACTCCCGACTACCATGCCGAAGGCAGATACTCGCGTATGGATGCGCTAACCGCCGCGCAAAATCATTCTGATTGATTTTGCATCATTGCTCATTTTTGAGTACGATTACCCCAGAGGTAAACACAATGTTTGCTAAGGAGGATGACATGGGAATTTGGTTCTCTCGCAAAAAAACGAGTAACAATTGTTCCGATCCTCAGGCTAATAGCACAGATGTTACGGCGTCAGCACAGGTTGACAAACGTGGTGGGGTTTACATCTCATCTCAGCAGATATCTGAACTTCCTGAGGTTAAAGAGATGCGCCGTCTTGCTGCTACAATTGTTAAACAGGATCTTGCCACTGTAAGGAAATAGTATTGCTGGCCTTGTTAATTATCCCTATCTTGGTTAGCGGCTATATTATGATAACCGCTAATCAATACCACTATTTCCGCTTGTATCGTCATGAAGGTCAACTGCTCTATATGAAGGTTGCTGCTCTGGGCACATTCTGCTTGGTTGCAGCAGTTATCATCGCGGCAGGCGTCAAATATTTTTACCCAGATTTCCGCCTTGTTTCTGATATGATTAATATCTTTAAGGTAACATCTAAACCAGAGATAGACAGGGTTTATATGTGGTTAATTTTATTATCAGCCACATCAATATGTTTTTCTTTGCTTTATGTTTCGGTCGTTTGGGTTAAGGACTTCATACGTGGTTGCTATTACAAACGCGAAGTTTATAACGATATAACTCAGGCAATGAGAGCGCGAGTATTACGAAAAACATACTCTCAGGGTTCACGTGATATACTTTTACTGGATGCCATTGAATCAGTACCGAAAAGGCCAATGTTGCTCACGCTTTCATCAAACAAAGTATATGTTGGTTTAATCAATGGAGCTGGCGAGCCAACGGAAAATCAGGGACCACATCAGCATATTTCATTCGTTCCGCTAATGTCAGGGTACCGGCACAAAGAGAATTTATCAGTTACTTTTACTAACGCTTACCCCGGTGAAATACAGGTTAAAAGGAATGCTGCGGTACAGGGCGTCAGTAAGAGGAAAGTACAAGGTCTTGAAATTATGATATCCATTGATGAAATCAGTTATATATCATGGTTTGATTTTCAGGTGTATCAAGCGACTAACAACAAAATTGAAAGCAGAGGCCATGTTATTGGCGTTACGAAAAACGGAAGAAATATTTACCGAAGGCCGAATAAACCGAGTGAACTCGCATCACGAACTTCTTTGTGAGTTGTGGTATGCATAAATGAATTTAATTAGTACCTATCATCCTACGCACTATACCCAAGCCGTTTATGCATAATCAGCGCTTACTCTATAACACTCTCGCTGCCGTCACTAAACCAATGTAACGTTTTATCATGCCCAGCAATTAAATTGGGTGACATTGGTTTTTTTGACTTATCTTTTCAATAAAGAACTCTACTGCTCGTTGTGAGAAGTTCACATTTACATTTTTGAGGTCATTCCAAAGCGATGCTTGGTTAACTGGGATTGATTGCCCGTC
>NZ_JAGFPF010000359.1:0-1681 GCF_025962695.1 Candidatus Symbiopectobacterium sp. NZEC135
AGTATATTATTCATGAACTCATCAATTATTTCTGTGTCCTAATTCTTTTAAAGAAGTCTTGGTTTATGCTGGAGCCAGAGTAAGATGTCGGTGATTACCTCTTTTTCGCAGTCTGCTTTGTCGTTGTTTCTCGCCGTTTATATTGGATTGTTTCTCAATGTCTCCGTCTATTACCGCCGCTTCGATGATATCGTTTCCCCTTCTGGATCTGCTATTGCCAAATTCCTGCCTGCGCTGATTGAATTATCGCTCAGTGTGTTGTTCACATTTTTCCTGATGCGCTTGCTCTCACTAGGTGGGCGTTATTTCTACCGGTTGATAGCCTCACTGTTAGTGTTGTTTTCTGTTGCTGCCAGTTACTACATGACGTTTTTTAATGTGGTTATTGGCTACGGGATAATTGCTGCCGTGATGACCACGGATATTGATTTGTCAAAGGAGGTGATCGGCTGGCAATTTATGGTCTGGACGCTGTGCGTCAGCGCGATGCCTTTAGCGATCATCTGGAAAGCTGATTTGCGCAATACCCTGATTGAACAATTAAAAACGCCGGGTAAACGCATAAAACCCGTGGCGATCCTGTTTGCCGTTGTCGCGCTGGTATGGGGCACCATGGAATATATGGGGACCGAGCAAAAGCGCACGGAAAAACGAACCAACATCGATTTGCCCAGCTATGGTGGTGTCATTGCTCACTCGTATTTGCCATCCAACTGGATCTCGGCGTTGGGGCTGTTCGCTTACACCCAATATGATGAAAGCCAGGATGCGGCAGAGTTGTTCGACCCCGCCCAAAATTTTACCTACGTAGCCCCTGCTGGCATTGAGGATACCTATGTGGTTTTTATCCTGGGGGAGACCACCCGCTGGGATCACATGGGGCTGCTCGGTTATCAGCGCGATACCACACCGCAGCTGTCAAAAGAGCGCAATCTGGTGGCGTTTCGTGGTCAGTCATGTGATACCTCAACCAAACTCTCCATGCGCTGCATGTTCGTGCGTGAAGGCGGGGCGGAGAACAATCCGCAACGCAGCTTGAAAGAACAAAATATTTTCAATGTGCTGCGTTCACTGGGGTTCACCTCAGAACTGTTCGCGATGCAAAGTGAGGTCTGGTTCTATAACAGCATTAACGCTAACAATTACTCATTCCGCGAAATGATTGCTTCCGAAGAGCGTAATGAAGGCAAATCTGTCGACGACATGTTATTGGTCGACGAGGTGAAGGGGTCGTTAGCGCGCTATCCCAAGGGGAAGCATGTGATCGTACTGCATACCAAAGGCTCTCATTATCTCTATTCCATGCGCTACCCGCGCAGTTATGCGCGCTATCAGCCTGAATGTATGGGAGTTGATGCCTCTTGCTCACGCGAACAACTGATCAACGCATTTGATAACAGTGTGTTGTATACCGACACCTTCATTAAAAACGTACTGGATCAGGTGCGTGACAAGAAGGCACTGGTGTTTTATGCCTCAGATCACGGTGAGTCGATTGATGAAAACTACCATTTGCACGGCACGCCGCGTGATGTTGCGCCGCCGGAACAGTTCCGTTCGCCGATGCTGGTGTGGGCGTCAGACAAGTTCCTGGCACAACCGCAAAATACGCAACTGTTTGAACAGTTGAAAGCGCAGCAGCGAGTAGGAACGACGCACCGCCATGAGGAGTTGTTTGATT
>NZ_JAGFPF010000035.1:0-45401 GCF_025962695.1 Candidatus Symbiopectobacterium sp. NZEC135
CACGGCAGTTGCGGCTACAGCGGCGTGCCCCGCTTGAAGCAACTGTGTTACACGCTGGAAACCGCACTGCGTAAGGGGGCGGATTTTCTTGAACTGGAGCCGGAGTGGCTGGAACTGCTCGATGAAATCGCCAATGTACGGCGGGCAGCGCAGGCGCATTTGCAGTAGTCATAACAGCCTTTCACGTTATCTATAGGACTTATCGCTGGCTAGACTTTTTTTACGCCAGTGACAAGTCCTGTAGTGTCTACCTGCGCTTTATCCTGCGGCTCTACTCTGTATATCACTTAATAATTCTATGACGCTATTTTTTAAAGGGGATTTGAGATATTCAAAGATTGGCAAGGCTTTCTGATACATTGCTTCAGCGCGCTGAAATTCACCTCTGGCCTTATACAGATTCCCCAGGTTACCGTACTGATTTGCCATCCCTTCTTTGAAGCCTTGTGACACGTTGATGGCTAAGGATTTCTGATACATCTCTTCAGCACGATCAAACTCACCTCTGGTCATGTACAGCGTCCCGAGATTACCATATTGTTTTGCCATGCCCTCTTTTCGTTCTAGAGCCTCATTGATAACCAAGGCTTTCTGATACATCTTTTCAGCATGCTCAAGTTCGCCTCTGGCCTTATACACATTTCCAAGATTGCCATAGTTGCTTGCCATACCATCGTTAAGACCTAGAGCCTCAAAAATCACCAAAGATTTCTGGAACATCTCTTCGGCAAGATCGAAATCACCTCGTCGTCGATAAAGAACACCGAGGTTACCGTATTGATTGGCCATGCCCTTTTTTCGATTCAGTGCCACATTGATAGCCAAGGATTTCCGATACATCTCTTCCGCGCGATCAAGTTCACCTCTGATCTTATAGAGGACACCCAGGTTACCATATTGACTTGCCATACCCGCTTTGTGACCTAGTGCCTCATTGATAGCTAATGATTTTTGGTACATGTCTTCCGCACGTTCAAGCTCTCCTCTCGTCTTATAGAGGACGCCAAGGTTGCCATAAACCATAGCTGTACCCTGTGAGTGTTCATCTGGTCCACTGATATCTAGCAACTTTTTCAAGACCAAAAAAGCAGAATCTAAATCACCAGTACGCTTATAAAATTCATAACCAAGCAGCAAAACACGGAGATTCATTGTTTCTACAACAAGCTGTGCAAACTTTTGCCGCGCGTATTCAATTCGCCCCTCGAGAGATAACTGCGCTGCATCTTCAGCCATTTGAAGTTGCATGGCCTCAACCTTCAGAAGGGCTTCTCTTTTTGCATCACGCGCATCCTCTGCTTCTTTCATTTTGGTGATAGCGAGATTTTTTGCCTTCTCAACCTCGTTCAATGCAGAGAGAGGGAGCACATTCATATCGCGTTGTTTATCCGATTTTGGTAACTCATCTTTTGCAAAGGCTCGAAGATGTCGATCCACTTCAGAGACAAATGATTTTTCATCGTCAAAATAGTGATAAAGCACTTGCCTTGTTTCTTCTAATTGTTTTCTAAACTCCATCACTTTTTTAAGCTGAGGGCCGGCATCTGCCTCTGATTCAGGATCTACGCGTTTAAAAAAGACAAATATTTCAGGCTTCTCTTCTTTTTTCCACCGTTCGAGAGCGCGATGAAATTCTTCCTCAGTATAAGAAGAAAAGGGTTGTGCATCAGGTGCTGGCTGCCCCCAGCGCCTATTCATTACCAAGATAAATACGTCACATCGGTCAATATCTTCGTTGATAACAGATTGATTTCTTCGGCCCGTTGAAGCCAACGTGTCTTCCCAACCCAATGCGTTAAATTCAAGATCGGCACCATCACCGAAACCGACATTAAGTTGATTAATTGCTTTTCTAAAGTACTCCCGCTCATTTGAAAGATCACCGGGCGAAGCGATGAATACAGATATTTGTCTTTTCATATTGTTGATACCGGCACCTAAACTAAATTCAGCATTGTTTTAGACACAACACTTGCTTGATCAAAGCGACTGGTTCTTGAACATAAACCAGCCACCATTTATCAAATGGATACACACAACAATATGCGGATTAATATAAGTTTTCAACAACTTATCATTGCGCGTCGCCCCCGGCACCAGCGCGGGGACGACGAAGAAAGGAGCCGCCAGAAACAGTCGGCAAAGAAAGCATTATTGGAGCGTTTGCGCCAGCTTGATGGTTGCGGCGACGTTACGTGCCGTCATGCGCACGTTGGCTGCCGCGTTGTCCAACGCTTCCTCCAAAGAACAGATGTTGTAAAGCACGCTGAATACCGCATCCAGGCCGTGTTCGTGCACCACGCCCACATCCGCTGTCAGGCTTCCCGCAATCCCGACCACCGGTTTATTGTAACGCTTCGCCACGCGCGCCACGCCAATCGGCACTTTACCGTGCACCGTCTGGCTATCGATACGCCCTTCACCCGTGATCACCAGCGACGCGTCCCGCACCAGTTCATCCAGTCCCAGCGCTTCGGTGACAATCTCAATACCCTGACGCAGTTCCGCGCCGCAGAAGGCCAATAACGCAGCACCCATACCACCGGCTGCCCCGGAGCCCGGCACCTGATCCACATCGATATCCAGGCTGTGACGGATCACCTCGGCGTACTGCTTGAGCGCATTATCTAACTGCACGATCATCGCCGGCGTCGCCCCTTTTTGCGGCCCGAACACTGCAGAGGCACCCAGCCTGCCGGTCAGCGGGTTGGTGACATCGCATGCCACTTCAAAGCGGCAGCGTTTAATACGTTGATCCAGTTCGCTGACATCAACACGTTTCAGTGCATCCAGTGCGCCGCCGCCAAAACCGATCGATTCGCCCTGCGCATCCAGCAGTTTTGCCCCTAACGCCTGCGCCATGCCCGCGCCGCCGTCATTGGTGGCGCTGCCGCCGATACCGATAATGCAGTGTTTTACCCCGTGGTCCAGCGCGCTGCGAATCAGCTCTCCCGTACCATAGCTGGTGGTCAGCAGCGGATTACGCTGCGCAGGAGGTACCCGCTCCAACCCGCTGGCCGCCGCCATTTCGATAAAAGCGGTTTTCTCATCACCCGACAGACCGAAAAAGGCGTCGATCTTGTCTCCCAACGGACCGGTAACCTGAACCTCGACAATTCGCCCTTGCGTTGCCGCCACCATGGCTTCAACCGTACCTTCGCCGCCATCCGCCACGGGCAGCTTGACGTAGCTGGCATCAGGAAAAATTTCCCGAAAACCGGCTTCAATCTGTGTAGCAACTTCCTGTGCTGACAAGCTTTCTTTATAAGAATCCGGTGCGATAACTATTTTCATAAACGATCCGATTTCATAAACGATCCACCAGTATCAACGGGCGCGGAGTCGTTACGGGTCAGTATGTCAGGTCGGTATCGAATCGTCGTCGTACCGACCTGTTGCCTTAGCGCGTCACTTCAACTTTGGCCAGCTTTTCGTAGTACCGTGCTAATGCACAGTGATCGGCCGTTCCCAGCTCGTCCGCTTTCAGCGCCTGCATCATTTCCATCACCGCCGCTGTTAACGGCAACTGCGCACCAACGCCGTGTGAGGTATCCAACGCGTTCGCCAGATCCTTGATGTGCAGATCGATACGGAAGCCCGGTTTGAAATTGCGATCCATCACCATCGGCGCTTTGGCATCCAGCACCGTGCTGCCCGCAAGCCCACCGCGAATGGCCTGATAGACCAGATCCGGGTTTACGCCCGCTTTGGTCGCCAGCACCAGCGCTTCAGACATGGCGGCGATATTCAACGCCACGATCACCTGGTTAGCCAGTTTGGTCACGTTGCCCGCACCGATGTCGCCGGTGTGCACCACCGAACCCGCCATCGCTTTCATCACGTCGTAGCAGCGATCGAATATCGCCTTGTCACCACCCACCATCACGGAAAGGGTGCCGTCGATGGCTTTCGGCTCACCGCCGCTGACCGGTGCATCCAGCATCGCGATGCCTTTTTCGGCCAGTGCGGCAGCAATTTCACGGCTAGCCAGCGGCGCAATGGAGCTCATATCAATCACGATGCTGCCTTCGCGCGCACCGTCGATCACGCCGTTTTCACCCAGCACCACGTCTTTCACGTGCGGAGAATTGGGCAGCATGGTGATGATGATATCGCTCTGCTCAGCGACCGCTTTGGCGGTGTCAGCGGCGGTGGCGCCCGCGGCAACCACTTCAGCGACCACAGCGCTGTTTCTGTCGGAAACCACCAATGAGTAACCTGCTTTGATCAGGTTTTTACTCATCGGTTTACCCATAATGCCCAGTCCAATAAAACCAATTTTCATTACGTTAACCCCGTAGTCCGATCGTTAAATGCGGTAATGGCCTGACTGGCCCGGATTTATTCAAATGACTTTTTGAATTTGTCACACAGTGCCGCAGTGGCACCCCGGAACACGCCCAGATCGCTGCCGACGGCAACAAAGCTGGCACCCCACTCCAGGTAACGGCGCGCATCTGCTTCAACCGGTGCCAAAATGCCGCTCGGTTTGCCGTGCGCTGCTGCACGCTCAAAAATATGGCGGATGACTTTCTGCACTTCCGGGTGATTTGGCTGCCCCAGATAGCCCAGTGCCGCAGAGAGATCGCCCGGTCCGACGAAAATACCGTCCACACCGTCAACCGCCGCAATGGCATCCAGGTTATCGACACCTTCCTGGGTTTCGATCTGCACCAACACCGTGATGTTGTCGTTGATGGTGGCGAAATAGTTAGGTTCGGTGCCGAACGCATTGCTGCGATGACCGACAGAGACACCGCGAATACCAGCAGGGGGATAACGTGTAGACGCCACCGCGCGTACCGCTTCTTCTTCGGTTTCCACAAACGGGATCAGGAAGTTATAGAAACCGATATCCAGCAGACGTTTGATGATGACGGGTTCATTGCAGGGCGGGCGCACCACCGGCGCGCTGTGGCTGCCTTTGAGCGCCATCAGCTGAGGAATAAAGGTGCTGATGTCATTCGGCGCATGCTCTCCATCCAGCACCAACCAGTCAAACCCGGCCAGTCCCAGCACTTCGGTAGAAATGGGATTAGCCAACGCGCACCAGCAACCGATCAGGGTTTTTCCCTCAGTCAACTCCTGGCGAAACCGATTTGGCAACAATGGCGTCTTCATGTTTTATCCTTACTCTTTATCGCACCGCCCCGGATGAGGCGGCGTACAGCGTGAATTAACGAACCAGGCAGGGGCGTTTGTTATCGAACGTCCAGCCAGGAATGAGATACTGCATGCCAACCGCATCGTCACGTGCGCCTAGCCCCATGTTTTTGTACAGCTCGTGCGCTTTCATCACCTGATCCATATCAAGCTCAATGCCCAGACCCGGTTTCTTCGGCACTTCAATCATACCGCCGACAATTTTCAGCGGCTCTTTGGTGATGCGTTGGTTGCCTTCTTGCCAAATCCAGTGCGTATCGAGCGCGGCGATTTTGCCCGGTGCAGCAGCACCGACGTGGGTGAACATGGCGAGCGACACGTCAAAATGGTTATTGGAGTGTGAGCCCCAGGTCAAGCCCCACTCGTGGCACATCTGCGCGACGCGTACCGAGCCTTGCATGGTCCAGAAGTGCGGGTCCGCCAGCGGGATATCGACCGATTGCAGAGAGATGGTGTGGCCCATCTGACGCCAGTCAGTGGCGATCATGTTGGTGGCCGTCGGCAAGCCGGTCGCACGGCGGAACTCAGCCATCACTTCGCGGCCAGAGAAACCCTGCTCTGCACCGCACGGATCTTCTGCATACGCCAGCACACCGCGCAGTTGTTTACCAAGGCGAATGGCCTCTTCCAGTGACCAGGCACCGTTGGGGTCAAGCGTAATGCGCGCCTGCGGGAAACGTTTGGAGAGCGCAGTGACCGCTTCCGCCTCTTCGCTGCCTGCCAGCACGCCGCCTTTCAGTTTGAAATCGTTGAAACCGTATTTTTCATAGGCTGCTTCGGCCAAACGGACTATCGATTCCGGCGTCAGCGCTTCTTCATGACGCAGGCGGTACCAGTCGCATTTTTCATCCGGCTGGCTCTGATACGGCAGGTCCGTTTTGTTACGATCGCCGACATAGAACAGATAACCGAGCATTTCCACGGCGTCACGCTGTTGACCATCACCCAGCAGGGCGGCAACCGGCACGTTGAGGAACTGGCCCAGCAGATCCAGCATCGCGGCTTCGATCCCCGTTACTACGTGGATGGTGGTACGCAGATCGAAGGTTTGCAGTCCGCGCCCGGAAGCATCGCGATCGGCAAACTGGTTACGCACGGCATTCATGACATTCTTATATTCGCCCAGCGTTTTACCGATCACCAAAACCGATGCATCTTCCAGCGTTTGGCGAATTTTCTCGCCGCCGGGAATTTCACCCACACCGGTATGACCTGAGTTATCTTTCAGAATCACGATATTACGCGTGAAATAAGGCGCATGCGCACCGCTCAGGTTCAGCAACATGCTGTCATGTCCCGCAACGGGAATGACTTGCATGTGGGTAATAACCGGTGTGGATTGTTGTAGGGTCATGTTGTTATCCTTTTAGTCTGTCTTTCGGTAGCTGTCGTTATGAAGCGTGCTTTACTCAAGCGTTTACCTGCCCGTTGCGCAGGCCCGTTTACTAACGGCCGAAAACGGGGCGCTTACGATCAAATGTCCAGCCGGGAATAAGGTACTGCATGGCCGCAGCGTCATTACGCGCGCCGCTCGGCAGCTTTTTGTGTAACTCATGGGCTTTCATGACTTGCGCCATGTCCAGCTCAACACCCAGCCCTGGACGATCGGGTACGGCAATTTTACCGTTGACGATCTGTAGCGGCTCTTTGGTCAGATGCTGCCCTTCCTGCCAAATCCAGTGGGTATCAATCGCAGTAGGATTACCCGGTGCCGCTGCGCCAACGTGGGTAAACATGGCCAATGACACATCAAAGTGGTTATTAGAGTGGCAACCCCAGGTCAGGCCCCAGTCGTTACACAGTTGCGCGACGCGCACTGCGCCGTGCATGGTCCAGAAATGCGGATCTGCCAGCGGGATATCCACCGCTTGCAACATCACGGCGTGGTTCATTTCACGCCAGTTGGTGGCGATCATATTGGTTGCCACCGGTAGGCCAGTCGCGCGACGGAACTCAGCCATGACCTCACGGCCCGAGAAACCTTGTTCTGCCCCACAGGGATCTTCGGCATAGGTCAGAATGCCGTTCATGCCTTTGCACAAACGGATGGCCTCATCCAGTAGCCAGGCCCCGTTGGGATCGACGGTGATACGGGCATCCGGGAAACGTTTCTTCAACGCCTTCACCGACTCAATCTCTTGTTCGCCCGGCAGTACCCCACCTTTCAGTTTGAAATCTTTGAAACCGTAACGATCGGCGGAAGCCTCGGCCAACCGCACAATGGCGTCGCTGTTCATTGCAGCCTGATGGCGCAGGTGATACCACTCGTGCTTGCCGGTTTCTCCCGGCAGATAAGGCAGATCCGTTTTGGTGCGATCGCCGATGTAGAACAGGTAGCCCAACACCGTGACTTCATCACGCTGTTTGCCCGGCCCAAGCAGCTCGGCAACCGGCACGCCAAGGAACTGGCCTTGTAAATCCAGCAGCGCAGCTTCCAGCGCCGCCACGGCGTTGACCCGCAGTTCAAACGTCCAGGCCCCTTTGCCGAAGGCGTCAAAATCGGAGGATTGGTTACCGGTATGCACGTCATGCACCAGACGATTCATACGCGCAATCTGTTCACCCTTCACGCGGGGGATCGCATCGACCAGCGTGCGATAAATCACCTCACCGCCCGGCGCTTCACCCACGCCGGTGTGACCCGCACTGTCGGTCAACACCACCAGGTTGCGCGTGAAGTAGGCGCCGTGTGCGCCGCCAATGTTCAACAGCATGCTGTCATAGCCGGCAACCGGGATAACCTTCATGTCGGTAATGACCGGAGTACTCTGGGTATTATTTATCATCGTGTGTTCCAGCCGAGGTCGGTGTCAGCGCGGAAGAGACAAATTCTCACTACAGGGCAACGTATCTCCGCGCACCGTCGTTGCTCTACTGCATCAAATTATAATGACTGACATGCGCCGGCTCATTGGGCGAGTGCACAACATTTTGTCTCAGGATAATGATTAAATGGTAACTCGGCACAATGCATTGCGAAGTCATTCACGAAATTAGCGTTTATGTGAAGTGGACGTGAAAAATGGCACACAGCCAATAATTGCTGCTCGAGAAAAATAACGCTTAAGAATATTTTAATGACCGCCCTCATTATTATTTCATTTTTTATAAAACAAAAAACAGCGAAAACAGAGGGAACAAAAGAGAGGCGTAAAATAACAAGCGAAAAGCGGAAGGATACGTGATGCAGATAAGCACGCAAGCGGTGCTGATAACACGGGGAACGGGCATGGAGCCTGAAATGGCACAGGTCAGGCGTTATCCGCCTGACCTGTTGAATCGATTACCCTTTGAAAAGTTTCAATTCGATACGCTTGATATCCTGCACAATAAACAGGTAGCTGATAATAGCCACTGCCGCGTGGACACCCACATAAATCAAACCACCGTTAAAGGAGCCGGTCATGCCAATAATATAACCAATAGCAATCGGGGTAACGATACCGGAAATATTACCAAACATATTAAACAGACCGCCGCTCAACCCGCTGATCTCTTTCGGTGCCGTATCCGCCATCACCGCCCAACCCAGCGCGCCAATGCCTTTACCGAAGAACGCCAACGCCATCACGGCGATAACCACCCACTCCGTCGACACGTAGTTACAGATAACCATCGACATGGAGAGCAACATCCCCAGTACGATAGGCGTTTTGCGCGCCAGCGTCAGGTTTTGAGTACGACGCATCAGGTAGTCGGAGATCACCCCGCCCAATACCCCGCCAATAAAACCGCAAATGGCAGGCACGGAGGCAACGAAACCGGCCTTGAGAATGGACATGCCTCTGGCCTGTACCAGATACACCGGGAACCAGGTGATAAAGAAGTAGGTCAATGCGTTAATGCAGTACTGGCCGAGATAGACCCCCATCATCATACGCGAGGTCAGCAATTGTTTAATCTGGAACCACTTCTCTTTACCCGGTACTTTGGCCTTGTTGGCCGCCGCATCCATATTGATCAGTGCACCACCCGCTTCGATATAATCCAGTTCCGCCTGGTTCATGCCGGGGTGATCTTTCGGATCGTGGATCATTTTCAGCCACAGGAAGCTTATCAGAATACCGAAACCGCCCATGAACCAGAACACGTGTGCCCAGCCCACCGCGTGCACCAGCCAGCCCATAATGGGGGCGAAGATCACGGTCGCAAAGTACTGCGCAGAGTTGAAGATCGCCACGGCAGTGCCACGCTCTTGCGCCGGGAACCAAGCAGCAACGATACGACTGTTACCGGGGAAAGAGGGCGATTCGCACAGGCCAACCATAAAGCGCAGTGCAAACAAGGACACCACGATGGCCGAGCCCTGGAACAGGTCAACAAAGCCTTGCAGCAAGGTGAACAGTGACCAGGTGAAAATACTCCAAAAGTAAACGCGTTTGGAACCAAAACGGTCAAGCAGCCAACCGCCCGGAATTTGGCCGATCACATAGGCCCAAGAGAATGCAGAGAAAATATACCCCATCCCCACGGCGTCCAGGCCAATTTCCTTTGACATGGCGGAGCCAGCAATCGAGATGGTGGCGCGGTCGCCATAGTTAAATGACGTGACTATAAATAACATCACGACAATCCAGTAGCGGGCGTTTGTTCTCTTTTGTATAGCGCCAGCTGCTGAGCTTACTGTATTCATGATGAACTCCTGCTGTCGATCACGGTTAGTTCATTCATTCTCAATAACGCATTCATGGAAACAGAATGCCGTAGGGTTATCAGAATGAAAGTGTGGTAAATCACTAATTATTTAGCCTTTGAGCTTTATATTGCGAACGCTTCAGTGTTGTCACTTTGAAATAGTTAACCGAATCATTCACTCGCCAGAAGATTATAAATTCCGTCAATTGCTGGCTCACTAGCGAAAGGCACAACATTGAAAATCATTTTTTAAATATGTTGGTGCAGTTGCCCTATCGACTGGGAGGTATTTCACGAAAATCGACGATTCGCGCGGTACGTCACATTGCTGATAATCCCCTCTCGCCCCCGAAGAATCCACACGGGGCGATGTGTGATAGCACTCACCTCTTGTTGTCCTAACGCCACAGAAAAAACGGGATTAACGGCAAAAAATAGGTCACTTGCATAATGCACCCCCAGAGTCTGGGCTTTATACTCGTCCACGAGCAATGAAGAATTAGCCGACAGCGATAGTAACGAACGTTATTTTACAGACCGAGAATAAAGGCTTACATCATGTCAGAAAAAAAAGTGACAGATTCCGCACTGGAAAAACCGCTTTATATTAAAGTCCACGAATCCGATAATGTTGCTATTGTCGTCAATAATAATGGATTACGTGCTGGTACCCGTTTTTCGGACGGGCTTGAATTAATTGAACATGTCCCTCAAGGGCATAAAGTTGCGCTGAGTGACATTAATGCCACAGAGGCCATTATTCGTTACGGCGAAATTATTGGTTATGCCGTAAGGCCGATTGCACGTGGCAGTTGGATTGATGAATCTCTGGTTGAATTACCGGATGCGCCACCGCTGGAAACACTGCCGCTGGCGACAAAAGTGCCTGCACCGTTACCGCCGCTGGAAGGCTATACCTTCGAGGGCTATCGCAATCCAGATGGCAGCGTGGGCAGCAAAAACCTGCTTGGCATCACCACCAGCGTGCACTGCGTCGCTGGCGTGGTTGACTACGTGGTGAAACTGATCGAACGCGATCTGCTGCCCCGCTATCCGAATGTTGATGGCGTCGTGGCGTTGAACCATCTCTACGGCTGTGGTGTTGCCATTAACGCGCCAGCTGCCGTGGTTCCCATTCGTACCATTCACAATCTGGCGTTGAACCCCAATTTTGGCGGAGAAGTCCTGGTTGTCGGTCTGGGTTGTGAAAAACTGCAACCGGAACGTCTGCTGGAAGGCACCCCCGATGTACACGCCATTTCGCTGGATGACACCAGTATTGTGCGTTTGCAAGATGAGCACCATGTGGGGTTCCAGTCTATGGTCGATGACATTCTCACCATGGCGGATCGCCACCTGCAACGTCTTAATCTGCGCCGTCGCGAAACGTGCCCGGCTTCTGAGTTGGTGGTGGGGATGCAGTGCGGGGGCAGCGATGCCTTCTCCGGCGTGACGGCCAACCCGGCAGTGGGTTATGCCTCCGATTTGCTGGTGCGCTGCGGCGCGACCGTGATGTTCTCTGAGGTCACCGAAGTGCGCGATGCGATCCACCTTCTCACACCGCGCGCCGCGACCGAAGAAGTGGGCCGCCGTCTGCTTGAAGAGATGGCCTGGTATGACAACTACCTGGATACCGGAAAAACCGATCGCAGTGCCAACCCGTCCCCCGGCAATAAAAAGGGTGGGCTGGCGAACGTGGTAGAAAAGGCGCTTGGCTCAATTGCCAAATCAGGTCAAAGCGCCATTTCCGAAGTGCTCTCTCCAGGGCAGCGCCCAACCAAACGCGGGTTGATTTATGCGGCAACGCCTGCCAGCGATTTTGTCTGTGGCACCCAGCAGTTAGCCTCAGGCATTACCGTGCAGGTTTTCACCACAGGTCGTGGCACACCGTATGGCCTGTTGGCCGTGCCCGTGATCAAAATGGCGACCCGCACCGCATTAGCGGAAAGATGGCATGATTTGATGGACATCAATGCAGGCACAATTGCCACTGGTGATGCCACCATTGAGCAGGTAGGTTGGGAGCTGTTCCATTTTATCCTTGATATTGCCAGCGGAAGGAAGAAAACCTGGTCAGATCAATGGGGCCTACATAACGCACTGGCGGTATTCAACCCCGCGCCTGTAACTTGATAAATAAACCTTTTTTATATTTCGCCGGCCCACTTATCGTTGGCCGGCGTTTATTTTTTTATTCTATCGCTGATTAATTCTTTCTGTTTATCCTGTAACCCTTTGGAGGGATTATAAGATTTTTCCCACAAATAACGCCCCTCATTTTATTTACAAATTTGAACAAATTTGCAAACCAAAGTAACAATTAAGCGTTCTATTCATCCTGAAATTTCACATGAAATTATTATAGCTGCATGCTTTAACTCATTATATTAACTGGGTTTTATATTTAAAAAAGTGCTATTTGAAAATGAATGAATTGACAGCATCCTCAGCAACATCATAAATTTACACGTTCTGATGTTTGCGTGTTCAAATTTGAACGCGGGATTGTCGCACCCCGTGCCCACAGTGACGTGGCAAACGTCATCAGTGTGAAGTTATTACATTTTTATGATCATTAGAGCAGTGACATAAATTAATAACCTTTAATTTTGCATGCCTTTAACTGGGCATGAATTTATTAACACAGCACCATAATTGCACCAGGGGTTACAAATGAGGGTCAATACGCCTGTTACGCAACAGGAGTATCTGTTGGACGTGGACACAACATTGATGTCCACCACCGATACTCAAAGTTACATTACCTACGCCAACTCCGCTTTCATCCGCGTCAGCGGTTATGCCGAAGATGAACTTATCACACAGCCCCACAACGTGGTGCGCCACCCGGATATGCCCGTCGAAGCGTTTGGAGATATGTGGTACACCCTGCAACAAGGCGATAGCTGGACAGGGCTGGTAAAAAACCGACGTAAAAACGGCGACCATTACTGGGTTCGCGCCAACGTCACGCCGGTTTATCATAACAATCAGTTGAGTGGCTATATTTCCGTGCGCAACACGCCGAGCGCGGAAGAGATCAAATTTGTAGAACCCCTGTACGAAGCCGTACAGCAAAAGCGGGCAGGCAGTCGCGCTTTCTATAAAGGATTGGTGGTTCGCACCGGGTTATTTGCACCGCTCTCCGTGCTGCAAAAAATCTCCGTGCGTTGGCGCATCCGTTGCCCGCTGTTTATCGCTGCGCTGGCCCCCGTTCTGCTCACCTATTTCGGCCTCGATCCCATCTGGTCAGCGCTGGCAGCAGTCATCCTGTTTCTGTTGTTGGATGCCTTTTTGCAAAGCCAAATCAGTCGCCCGCTGAAAACCATGCAAAAACAAGCCCAGAGCGTGGTTTCCGGACGCAAAACGTCACACGTTCACTTTAACCGCGTGGATGAGATAGGCTTGTTAATGCGCTCCATTAACCAGTTTGGCCTCAATCTGCACTCTCTGGTGGATGACGTTGGCACTCAGGTGCAAGGCATGACCGACGTAAGCCAGCGCCTGACAGAAAACAATACGTCACTCAATGCCCGTACCGAAGAAACCTCTGCTAACCTGCAACAAACCGCCGCTGCCATCGAAGAAATTACCGTTGCGGTACAGCAAAGCGCTGAAACGGCAATACAAGCCACCAGCATGGCGGAAGCCGCCAGCCAGACGGCGCAAAAAGGTGGGGATATCATGGGGGAAACCATCGGTATGATGGAGTCCATCTCCAAGGCGAGCGATAAGATCGTCGATATTATCGGCGTGATCGACAGCATTGCGTTTCAAACCAACATTCTGGCACTTAACGCCGCGGTAGAAGCCGCCAGAGCCGGTGTGCAAGGTCGTGGTTTTGCCGTGGTAGCAGCTGAAGTTCGCAACCTGGCCCAACATTCTGCCTCTGCCGCCAAAGAGATCAAAACGCTGATCGATGCTAACGTCGCAAGCGTGGAGTCAGGCGGTAAAATGGTGGAAAATGCGGGTAAGCACATTTCTGATATCGTCAGTGAAGTGCTGCAAGTCTCTACCATGATCAAAGAGATCAGCAACGCCACGCAAGAACAGACGCAGGCATTAGGGCTGATTAACCAATCCATTGCCCAAATCGAAATCATGACCCAAAGCAATACTGAAATGGTGGTGCACTCAACCGATACGGCAGAAAGTTTAAACCGTCAGGCTCAGCGACTCACCAGCGCCATCAACGTGTATGGCAGTTGATTAACCCCCTTTACAACGCACGATACGGCTGGGAATAAGGATAATTCCCTCGCCGTGCGTCCCACGCAATGCCGATAGTCCCCTCCTGTTTTTCTCTGCACAGACACATGACACACATTGTTACATTTGCTGTAAAAAACCTGATTCTATCGTTCTGTATTCCAACAAAATCCCTGTCAAGCTAGAGGGAATAAACGTCGATACTCTATAAGCACAACCAGTGCCGTAATGACAAGGAGAAAAAATGACCAGCATCAGCGCAGTGACGTCTGCCTCTGGCAGCAGCGCGAGCTCAGGGACCAGCAATGAGCAACAAATTGCTCGTCTTAATCAGCAGATTAAAACGCTAACGCAGCAGGCCAAATCGCTCGCTACCTCTCTCGAGAAAGCCAGCACGGATGAAGAAAAGGCCAGTATTCAGGAGCAGCAGCAGTTGATTCAGGCGCAGATTCAAGCGCTTCAGGCCCAAATCGCCCGGTTGCAGAATGAGTCATCGGAGAGTAAACAGCAGCAGGCGGCATCCACGTCTACGGCTCAAGAAGAAGGCGTTAACAAGCCGACTGAAGAGAACAAAATCAACATCTACGTGTAGCCGTTGAGTCACACGTGCAGCACCGCAAGCGCGGTGCTGCTTCTAACGCGGCTTAAGCGGCGTCACCAACCCTTGCAGCCCTTCAATCTTGATGGTCAGCGTCAGTTGCATCAAATCCCCCAATCGCCCTTTGGGAAACACATCCTTGCGGGCAAACCACAGCAAATACTCCTCGGGCAAATCGATCAGAACTCGGCCCTGATACTTGCCAAACGGCATCTGCTGGGTGGCGATAGCGATCAAATCCTCTTTTTCCATCGGTTAGGCTCCGAGCAGGCGGATCATCTCAGCCTCATCAATCACCGGGATGTTCAGTTCTTGTGCTTTGGCCAGCTTGGAGCCCGCCGCTTCCCCGGCAATCACCATATCGGTTTTCTTGGACACGCTGCCGCTCACTTTCGCGCCCAGCGCCGTCAGACGATCCTTGGCTTCATCACGGGATAGCACGCTCAGCGATCCCGTCAGCACAATGGTCTTGCCAGCAAACGGGTTATCGAGCGTCGCAACATCCACCCTTTCGATTTCCGGCCAATGGATGTTGATCCCCTCAGGATTGATAAGCTCGCGAATCACTTGCTGATTGTGCGCTTCTTGCAGGAAATGGCGCACATGCTTCGCTACGATCGGCCCCACATCCGCCACCTCCAGCAGCGCGTCTTCATCCGCTGCCAGCAGGTTATCCAACGTAGCAAAATGCTGTGCCAGATTGCCTGCGGTCGCTTCACCCACATCACGGATACCCAACGCAAACAGGAAACGAGCAAAGGTGGTGGACTTGGCTTTTTCCAGCGCATTGACCAGATTCTGCGCCGATTTCGGCCCCATACGATCCAGTCCAGTCAGGATACCTGCAGTAAGCATGAACAGGTCGGCAGGCGTTTTGACGTACTCTTTTTCCACCAATTGATCGATGACCTTGTCGCCCATACCTTCAACGTCCAGCGCACGGCGGGAGACAAAGTGCTTTAACGCTTCCTTACGCTGTGCGCCGCAGATCAACCCGCCCGTACAGCGCGTCACCGCCTCACCCTCAATGCGCTCTACCTCGGAGCCGCACACCGGACATTGCTCAGGAAAATCGATAGCACGCGCATCCGCAGGGCGCTCTGCTTCCACCACCCCAACAATCTGCGGAATGACATCACCAGCGCGACGCACAATAACGCGATCGCCAATCTGTATGCCGAGACGTTCAATCTCATCGCGGTTGTGTAAGGTGGCATTGCTCACCATCACACCCGCGACAGCAACCGGCTCAAGGCGTGCCACCGGCGTAATGGCACCGGTGCGCCCAACCTGAAAATCAACGCCGTGCAGCCAGGTCAATTGCTCCTGTGCCGGGAATTTAAAGGCCACCGCCCAGCGCGGCGCACGCGCCACAAATCCTAGCCGTTCCTGCAAAGCGAGGTCATCGACTTTGACCACCACGCCATCAATATCGAAGCCGAGCGTCGCGCGCTCTTGCTCCACCTGACGATAAAACGCCAGTACGTCTGCACTGCCAGTGCACAAACGAATACGATCGCTGACCGGCAATCCCCAGGCTTTAAATTGCTTCAGGCGTGCCAGATGGCTGGTCGGCAAGGTGCCGCCTTCCAACAGACCCACGCCATAGCAGAAGAAGGTCAGGGGGCGTTTGGCCGTAATACGCGGATCGAGCTGACGCAATGACCCCGCCGCCGCATTACGCGGATTGGCAAAAATCTTGGCACCGGTACGCCGCGCTTCATCATTCATCTTTTCAAAGCCACGGTGTTTCATAAACACTTCACCGCGCACTTCCACGCGCGTGGGGATGTTATCACCGTGTAGCCGCAGCGGAATGGCACCGATGGTACGGATATTGGCGGTAATGTTTTCCCCTGTCGTACCATCGCCGCGCGTGGCGGCCTGCACCAGCAGGCCATTTTCATACAGCAGGCTTACCGCCAAACCATCGAGTTTCAGCTCACAGCAGAAGGTCAGTTCCTCACCGCTTTTCAAGCGATCCTGCACGCGTTTGTAAAACGCCAGATAGCTTTCATCATCGAATACGTTGTCCAACGACAGCATCGGCACCTCATGACGCACGGACTCGAACGCCGACAGGGGGGCCGCACCAACGCGCTGCGTGGGCGAATCTGGCGTAATCAGTTCAGGATGCTCCGCTTCGATCGCCTTGAGCGCATTCATCAGGCGGTCATATTCCACGTCAGGAATTTCCGGCGCATCTTCAACGTGATATTTATATTCGTGGTGGCGCAATTGCGCGTGCAGCTCAGCCACACGCGATGTCAGATGTTCAACTGTCACTGGATGGTTACCCGTACTCTTTTGGTTTATCGCGGCGTATTGGCTTTGATGGTATTAATAATGTTAGTGGTAGAACAGCCATCTTCAAAGTTCAGCACCTGTACGTCACCACCATTAGCCCATACTTCTTTACTGCCTGCGATATCTTCCGGCTTGTAGTCACCGCCTTTGACCAGAATATCCGGCAGGATGCCAGCAATCAGGCGCTGCGGGGTATCTTCTTCAAACGGCACCACCCAGTCCACCGCACCGAGGGCACTTAACACCGCCATACGTTGCGCCAGAGCATTGACCGGACGCGTGGGGCCTTTCAAACGGCTGGTGGAGTCATCGCTGTTCACCGCCACAATCAAACGATCGCCCAGCTTGCGCGCGTTCGCCAGATAAGAGACGTGGCCGGCATGCAGAATATCGAAAACGCCGTTAGTCATGACAATTTTTTCACCGCGCAAACGCGCCTGCGCCACGGCCGCTTTCAGTTGCGCTTCATCCATCGCACCAAAACCGCTGTCAGCACGACCGCGAATGGCATTTTCCAGCTCGATGGGCGTGACGGTAGAGGTACCCAACTTGCCCACTACCACACCGGCTGCGGCGTTCGCCAGGAAACAGGCATCTTCCAGCGAATTGCCTGCCGCCAGTGCCGCTGCCAATACGCCAATCACGGTATCGCCCGCACCGGTCACATCATAGACTTCCTGCGCCTGTGTCGGCAGATTCAGCGGTGCTTTGCCCGGCTGAAGCAGCGTCATACCCTGTTCAGAACGTGTGATCAGCAGTGCGGAAAGGTCAAAATCAGCAATCATTTTTTCGCCGCGCGCCACCAGTTCTTCTTCGGTTTTGCTGCGTCCGGCAACCGCTTCGAACTCGGACAGGTTCGGCGTCAATAAGGTGGCACCGCGATAGCGCGCAAAATCAGTCCCTTTCGGGTCGATCAGCACCGGCACACCGGCTTCATTCGCGGTTTGGATCATCGCCTGTACGTGGGCCAGCGCGCCTTTGGCGTAGTCAGACAGCACCAACGCGCCGATTTTCGGCAACGCCTGCGCAATGCGTTCCAACATCGGTTGCGGGTCCACACCGTCAAAACCTTCTTCGAAATCCAGACGAATCAACTGCTGGTTGCGCGACAGCACGCGCAGTTTGGTGATAGTGGGGTGCGTCGGGACGGAAACAAAATCGCACTTGACGTTCACATCGCTCAGTTTGGCACTCAGCGCGCGGGCCGCGTCATCGATGCCCGTCAGCCCGACCAGGCGAGAATTGGCACCCAATGCCGCAATGTTCATGGCCACGTTAGCGGCACCGCCGGGACGTTCTTCAATGGTATCGACTTTGACGACCGGTACAGGCGCTTCTGGCGAAATACGGCTGGTAGGGCCGTACCAGTAGCGATCCAGCATCACATCCCCTACCACCAGCACGCCAGCCTGACGAAAATCAGGTAATGAAACTTTCATGCACCTACTCCAAGATGTTTTTTGTCATACAGTTGGCCGCGATAATAACACAGCCCCCGCAGCCCTTCGAAACAACATTCGTTGCCTACCGCGCTCCGGCACCCAGCCATTTTTCCCAGCTGGTTTTCACCTGTTGGCGCTCGGTCATAAAGCTTTCTGCGCCCACACGCGCTGACTGTTCCTGCAACGCCAAATGGTGCAACGCATCGCGCAGCGTGATGTAAGCGAGCGTCAACGCCCGCGCTTCTTCCTCGTCCATCACGCCGCACTGGGCCATCAGCTCCAGAATGCGCACGTTATCCGACCAGCGCGTCAGGCGCGGTTGCTGTGCCGCATAACGCAACACCAGATACTGCACGATAAATTCGATATCGGTGATACCGCCCTCATCGGTTTTCAGATCAAACAGCGCGGGGTCTTTATTGGCCAGATGCTGACGCATCTTCTCGCGCATTTCGCGTACTTCCGCACGCAGTGTCTCCGGCTCGCGTTCCTGGCATAGAATCTGACGCCGTATCGCCTCAAACTGCGCCTGTACACCCTGCTCACCGTAGACCATGCGCGCGCGCACCAGCGCCTGATGTTCCCAAGTCCAGGCTTCATGCTGTTGGTAATCACCAAAAGCACCGACGGTGCTGACCAGCATCCCCGCCGCCCCAGACGGGCGCAGGCGGGCATCGACCTCGTACAGAATGCCCGATGAGGTCCGCGTGCTGAACAGGTGCATCACGCGCTGCGCCAGACGCAGGTAGAACTGGCGACCATCGATACTGCGCTCACCGTCGGTTACCACCTCATCCGGGCAGTCCAACAGGAACACCAAATCGAGGTCGGAGCTGTAGCCCAGTTCCCATCCGCCCAGCTTGCCATAGCCAATCACCGCAAAACCGCGCCCTTCGCGCTGTTGCAGGTGCGTCGGTTGCCCATAGCGTGCCACCATTTGTGTCCAGGCTTGCTGCACCACGGCGGCAATAATGGCTTCAGCCAGATAGGTTAAGTGATCGCTCACTTTCATGACCGGCAGCACGCCCGCGATGTCGCCTGCGGCAATGCGCAACTGCTGCGCCTGTTTGAACTGCCGCACCGCCTCCAGTTGCTGCTCTTCATCTTCCTCGGGCACGCGCATCAGGTATTGGCGCAGCTCATCGTGATAGGCTTCCGGTGCCAGCGGGTGGTAAAGGGTCGCCGGATCGAGCAGTTCATCCAGCAGCAGCGGATAACGCGCCAACTGGCTTGCCACCATCGGAGAGGCAGCGCACAGGCGAACCAATTGAATCAACGCAGGGCGCGATTCCA
Organism: Candidatus Symbiopectobacterium sp. NZEC135; assembly: GCF_025962695.1. Taxonomy (NCBI): domain Bacteria; kingdom Pseudomonadati; phylum Pseudomonadota; class Gammaproteobacteria; order Enterobacterales; family Enterobacteriaceae; genus Symbiopectobacterium; species Candidatus Symbiopectobacterium sp. NZEC135. The sequence continues at coordinate 19,648 of NZ_JAGFPF010000035.1, forward strand.
GCAGCAGTTCCAGATAGGTGGTGCGCGTCACGATGCCGAGCAACAACGGTGTCAGGCGCGGCAAAATCAGCTCTGCCTGCTGGTGAGCACACACTTCGGCCAACAGCAGCGGCATAAGGTGATCGAGCACATCACGCCCGCGAGGGCCAATGGTGCGTTTGACCAAGTCATGACGAAAATCGGTGATGGCGTGCAGCAACGCATTACGGGCCTCTTCGCTGAGGTGAGGCATCAACGCACCCATATCCACCTCATCGGGCGCGTCCAACCATACGCTGTTGTAACCACTGCATTCTGGCGCATCCTGCCCGTCCTGCGCATCATCGCCGATCAGGTCGTTAAACACCCGGCGCACCGCCAGCATATGGTGTTGTAAGGCCTCATTTAACGCCTCCCAGCTGTCAAACCTCATGCCCCACGCCAGACGTTGCTGATTCAACGCTTCTTGTGGCAAGGTCTGTGTCTGCTCATCGGCAATCGCTTGCAACAGGTTTTCCAGCCGCCGTAAAAACAGATAGGCATTGCTCAGTTCATCCACCTGCTGCGACGAGAGCAGGCCCAGACTGCCGGTGTGCTGCAACGTCGGCAGCAGTTCCCGGCCTTGCAACCCCGGTTCACGTCCCCCGCGAATCAGTTGGAAAACCTGGGTGATAAACTCAATTTCGCGAATACCGCCCGCGCCCAGCTTGATGTTGTTACGCAGATCCCGTCGCCGTACTTCGCGGGCAATCATGCTTTTCATGTTACGCAGCGATTGGATCACGCTGAAATCGATATAGCGGCGGAACACAAACGGGCGCAGCAGCGCGCGCAGTTCCTGGCTGTAGGCATCTTCCATGCCGCCCATCAGGCGCGCTTTCACCATCGCATAGCGCTCCCAATCGCGCCCCTGCTCCTGATAATACTCTTCCATCGCAGCGAAACTGAGCACCAGCGGGCCACTGTCGCCAAACGGGCGTAAACGCATATCGACACGGTAAACAAAGCCGTCCACCGTCATCTGATCCAGCGCTTTGATCAGGCGCTGCCCCAGCCGGGTAAAGAATTGCGCGTTATCCAATTCGCGCCGTCCGCCGCGCGTCTGTCCGTTTTCGGGGTAGACAAAAATCAGGTCGATATCAGAGGAGAAGTTCAGCTCGCCGCCCCCCAACTTGCCCATGCCCAATATCAAAAGCGGCTGCGGCTCCCCTTGCGCATTACAGGGCGTGCCCCATTCGCGGCAGCAGGTGTCATACAGCCAACCGCGCGCCGCCACAATCAATGTCTCGGCCAATTCGCTCAGTTGACGCAGCGTTTGCGGCGTGGTGCTGGTCGCCAGTGATTGCGACCAGGCAATACGCACCAGCATCCGGCGACGAAACTCACGCAGCACGCGCATCAGCGTCGCCTCATCGCTCACGTTCTCCAACGCCTGCGCCAACCATTGCCCATACTGCTGCCACTCCTCCGGCAACGGCGGCTGCTGGTGCAATTCCTCCCACCAATCGGGGTAGCGCGCCAGCGCCTCGCTGACAAAGTCACTGGAGGCCAGCACCGCCAGATCCTCTGGCGCGATGGACGCAGGCAGCGTCACGCTCTCTTGCAGGCGGGATAACACACGCTGCGTCTGCTCCGCCAGCAGCGGCGGCAACGCAGAGGAGAATGGCGAATTCGACATGGCAACTCCCTGATAATCCCGGCGCACCGGGAAACAATAATAGGTTACACGCTGGCGCTGCTTAGCCAGTACGGCGTTTGCTCCACGGCCTGGCGGCGCGCACTTTCCAGCACGCTGTCAGCAGGAAGGTGCTTGATCGTGTGCTCTAGCGCACGCCACGGCGCAATAAAGGACTCGACGGTGGTTTCCGGATAAGCGCTGGAGAGCAGCAGGAACGCATTGATGTTGCGTTGCAAACGCGCCAGCTGTTGCTGGTAGTGATCCGCATCCAGCGGGTGACTGAATACGGAGCGCAATTCCGCCATGGCGCGATCCAGCATCACGTCACAAAAACGTTTATAAGAACCCATTAGGCGCATACGGCTTTTGTTATCCATATGTTCACGCCAGCTGCTGTTAACCAGCCATGAGGTAAGCACTAACTTACTGTTCAGATAGTTGGCGTCATAACACACCTTCTCGGCGTCAGTTTCACGTTCAACTTGTTCTTCCAGATGGGTGAGCGCCGCACGGAACAGCGTGGTCACTTTGCGCGGCACTACGCCGCCCACCAGCACCAGCATTTCACGCATCAATGCACCGGCTTCCAACAGTTGCAAACGCGCCTTGCGTTCACCGCGTGCCCACAGCTCTTCGTGGTATTGCCAGTGGGCCAGCGCATGCTCCAGCGCAGCGCCAATCGCCTGATCGATGGTGCTTTTGGCAGGCAGCGTCAGCATACGTAGTGCCCGGCATTCGCGTGGCACCGCGCCGCTGGCAAGATGATAACCGCGAGCCGCTTTGCTCAGGCTGCCTTGGCGCATTCCGCCCCACTCCGCCAGCTCTTGCGACAGTGCCAGCAAATCATCGGTTTGCCCGGCTTTCAGTTCCATCTCCAATTCCAAAATGGGCTCACTCAATTCACCAGCAGTGACATCCCCCTGATCGAAGGCGATTTCAATCAAACTTTGGTGATAAGCGATAACCCACTGCTCACGCTGGAAATGGGTGCTAAACAGCGGATGCAGCGCCTGCGCCAGCGCGTCAACATCGCACTCTGGCGGCCAGACGTCTGCGGGCAGCAACCGGATATCCAGAGTGGCATTCGCCAGCGGCACATTGTATTCAGGATGCTGGTGCAACCCGCCAATCACCGTGCCGGCGGTTTTCAGCGTCATTTCATGCTGGCCATTTTCACCGCGCACACGCAGCCCCATGCCAAGCTGGCGCAACGTGTTATCCGCCGTTTCATAATAGGTGTTACTCAGCAGTCGCCCTTCCAGATGCTCGCTGTGGCTGTAATCAGTTTGCCAGGCCGTCAGTTTGCGCGGCAGCGTAGCGGCCATGTCCGGGTGCACAATAAACTTCAGTTCGATCTCTTCACTCATCATCATTTCAATCTAAAAAGCATGACCCTGCGGGTCGGATGCTGACAGCCCTTCATCAGCGACGGAAAATACGGATACTTGCTATATTACACCACCTTACCCCTGGCAGAAAAAACCTACCGAGCGGCGATGTCAGGCAACGCTACATGGGTAATAGGAGTCTTCTCATTTCGGTTTACCCATTGCCTCGTCAGACTTATGCCTCTACTATCACCCAACCATTCGCGCAACATGATGAAATTATGAAGAAATTAGGCCTCGTTTGTTTCACCTTTGTCAGCCTCACACTGAGTTGGGCGAGTCACGCAGAAGATAAACGCTACATCTCCGATGAGCTGTCGACCTACATTCATACCGGCCCCGGCACCCAGTACCGCATCATCGGCACGCTCAATGCTGGTGAAGAAGTCACCGTACTCAGCGTGAATGAAAATGCCGGCTATGCCCAAATTCGCGATAGCAAAGATCGCACCAGTTGGTTGCCGCTCAACCAGTTGAGCCAAACCCCCAGCCTGCGCCTGCGCGTGCCGGAGCTGGAAAAGCAGGTTTCCGACCTCACCGCGCGGTTAGGCAATATCGATCAGGAATGGAACCAGCGTACTGCCGATATGCAGCAAAAAGTGTCTGCCAGCGACAATATCATCACCGCACTGCGTAACGAAAATCAGGATTTAAAAAATCAGCTGATTGTCGCGCAAAAGAAAGTCGATGCGGCCAATGTGCAACTGGATGACAAGCAACGGGAAATCATTTTGCAATGGTTCCTGTACGGTGGCGGTGTGGCGGGCATCGGCTTATTGCTCGGTTTGCTGTTACCGCACCTGATCCCCAGCAGAAAGAAAAACGATCGCTGGATGCGCTGAGGCGTAAGTCACATCACACCTCACATTGGCCTGCGGCATAGATTGCGGCAGGCCGGTGGGTATGTAACTATTAACCTTATGTTAACGTAGTGCTCCCGTCATCCTCGGCGAAAGCCGGGGATCTTTTGCAGAAGGAAGGCGTTTGGCCTGTAAGAGATCCCCGCCTGCGCGGGAATGACGGGATGAGTAAAGCCAGGAGTGTGTATTGAAGAGTTATCTGGTTGGCGGCGCAGTGCGGGACACCTTACTCGATCTCCCGGTGTCAGAACGTGACTGGGTGGTGGTGGGTGCCACGCCGGGACAGATGTTAGCGCTTGGCTACCAACAGGTCGGGCGGGATTTTCCCGTCTTTTTGCACCCGGAAAGCAAAGAAGAGTATGCGCTGGCACGCACTGAACGCAAATCTGGTAACGGCTATACCGGCTTTATTTGTCATGCGGCACCCGACGTTACGCTGGAAGCGGATCTGCTGCGGCGCGATCTGACCATCAACGCCATCGCCCAAACCGCAGAGGGTGAACTTGTCGATCCCTATCACGGTCGGTACGATCTGCAACAGCGTCTGCTGCGCCATGTTTCTCCAGCCTTTCAGGAAGATCCGCTGCGCGTACTGCGCGTGGCACGCTTTGCTGCGCGTTTTGCCCATCTCGGTTTTCACATCGCGGAGGAAACGCTGGCGCTGATGCAGTTTATGACGCATGAGGGCGAGTTGGCTTTTCTGACGCCGGAACGGGTATGGAAAGAGACGGAAAAGGCGCTGGCAACCCGCTCGCCGCACGTCTATTTTCAGGTGCTGCGCGACTGCGGTGCGCTGGCGGTGCTGTTTCCTGAAATCGACAATCTGTACGGCGTACCAGCCCCGGCGCAATGGCACCCGGAAATCGACAGCGGCGTTCATACGCTGATGACACTGATGATTGCCGCTCGCCTCACGCCCGAGATCGATGTGCGTTTTGCCACGCTGTGCCACGATGTGGGCAAAGCGCTGACGCCGCCCGCGCTCTGGCCGCGCCACCACGGACACGGCCCGGCGGGCGTGAAACTGGTGGAGCAACTGTGCCAGCGCTTGCGCGTACCTAATGCACTGCGCGACCTGGCTAAACTGGTGGCGGAATATCATGACCTGGCGCATACCGTAACGGTATTGCAGCCCAAAACGCTGATGAAGCTGTTTGATGCGCTGGACGTGTGGCGCAAACCGGAGCGGCTGGAGAAGTTGGTGCTCACCAGTGAAGCGGATGCCCGTGGCCGCACCAGTTTTGAAGAATCCCCCTATCCGCAAGGCAACTACCTGCGCGAGGCCTTCACCATTGCCAGCGCGGTCACCAGTGGTGAAGTCGTGGCCGACGGTTTTCAGGGCATTGGCGTGCGCGATGAGTTGCATCGGCGACGTATTGCTGCGCTTACCGCATGGAAAGCGCAGAAAATTCCCGCCTCAACCCCGTAGGTGGCTTATTTGGTGCTACAAACCGCAATGTAGTTAAGCTGGTGCCGGTAGCGGCGGAGGGTGCGAAACAGCCGAAGGAAGGTGGCGCGGTTTTCCGCCTTCAACGCATTGCGCACAATCTTTATCGCACCGCCCCAGCCTTCATCGTAAATCATGCCAGACGGCGTCATCAGCGTCATCACGCCCTGTGCGTTCTCAACCTGGCTGAAACCACTGTCAAGAAACAGGCTGCGCCACCCCGCCTGCGTTAACGGCTGAACGTTGACATTGATTGTCGCGCGCATCTGCGCCGTAACATCACCCGAGGCCTGCGGCAGCAGCATGATGTCATGGGTCAGCAACCGCCCTCCGGGTTTTAGCACACGTAAATATTCCTGAATCAGCGGACGCTTGGCTTTGTCGGCATACATGGTGAGCATCGCTTCGTTAATTACCACGTCAAAGTGGTTATCGGGGAACGGCAATGCCAAGGCGTTCGCTTCCATCACCGTCACACGCCCTTCGACACCCGCGGCCAGAATGTTGCGCCGTGCTTGTTGTAATGCCGCCCTGTCCATATCCACCCCGACGATAGCGCAACCGTAGCGTTGCGCTATCTCAATGGCGGTGGTGCCCATATTGCACGCCACTTCCAGAACACGCGTCGATGGCGTCAACGCGCCCTGCTGCATCAACCACTCGGTGGCCGCACGTCCGCCGGGGCGCAGGCGCTTTTTACCTAACTTCGCCAGAAATTTATGTCCCGCCAGTTTCTCTGACATGCTTACGTCCTCCTCGCGATTACCGTGCTCTGGTGCTTGCTGAAAACAAGCAAATGATTATTATTTCTGTTTAATTACCCGACACTGTAGAACTCCGTAAGTGAGACGCCAATGACGTTTGTCAAAATACCCCTACCGATAGAGGAACATTGCGAGGTGCTGTTTTCCCATCAGTGGCTGCGTAACGAGCCGGTGGATGTGGTGCTCGCCTTACAGCGCGCATGCTGTCGTATCCATTTTCAGACAGGGGAAACGCTGTTTCGCGAAGGGGATAAGATGCGCTACTGCCCGCTAGTGGAACAGGGTGAACTACAGGCGTTTCGTCATACCTATCAGGGAGATGACAAGGTATTCGGGCAGTTTGTACGCGGTGAATGGGTGGCACTCGCCGCCGTGTTTATGGAGCACGGTCGCTTCCCGATGAACATTCGGGCACTCAGTGCAGGACAGGCAATATTGATTCCGCGAGAGACGCTGCATCAATTTTGTCTGCAACGCCCGACGCTGGCGATGCAACTGCTGGGCAACCTCAGCCAGAAGCTTTACGCCACCATCAACCAGATCGACTGGCTCACCTCCAGTTCGGCGGGGGAACGGCTGGCAGATTACCTGCTGCGTCTGCATCGCACCCAGCAAGACACGCAGCCAAACGCGCAGGTTCGGCTACCGCTCAATCGCGGACAGTTGGCAACACAGTTGGGGATTCGACCAGAAACCTTGAGCCGTCTGATGGCGGAATGGCAGCGGCAGGGTTACATCACCTGCCGTGCCAGTTACATCACGTTATGCAATCTGGACTACCTGCACGCGTTGGCCGCGCAGGCACAGCGCCCCTTCTGAATCAAAAGAACACCAGATAGACAACGCCCGCCACGAAGAAGCGGTAAATCGCGAACGGGACAAACGAGATACGTTTGATCAGTTTCAGGAAGGTTTTGATAGCGACCAGTGCAACCAGAAACGCGGTGATAAAGCCCACGGCGAACATCGGCACATCGGCCAGTGACAGGAAATGCCAGCTTTTGTACAGATCCAGCACCGTCGCCCCCATCATCATTGGCACCGCCAAAATAAAGGAGAACTCAGAGGCGGCGTAACGGCTGACACCTACCAGCATCCCGCCGGAAATGGTCGCACCCGAACGGGAGAACCCCGGCCACAGCGCCAGACATTGGAAACAGCCAATCATAAATGCCTGACGATAGGTAATATCATCCAGCCCGCTGGCACGCGGCGTCTTCGGCTTCAGCCATTCCGCCGCCAGCAGCAGGAAACCGCCAACAATCAGGGCATACATCACGTTCTGCGGGGTAAACAGTGATTTGATGGTGCTGTGAAACACCAGCCCCAACACCACAGCCGGGATCATCGCCAGCAGAATGTGCCCCAGCTTCAGACGATCTTTACCGCGTCCTTCATGGGGTACGGCACCAAAGTGGATACCGATCAGCCCAAACAGACGACGCCAAAACATCACGACGACCGCCAGAATAGAGCCCAATTGGATAATGACTTCAAAGGTTTTCGCCTTCTCATCATCAAACCCTAACCAACTGCCAACAATAATCATGTGCCCGGTCGATGACACGGGCAAAAACTCCGTTAACCCTTCAACAACCCCAAGAATAAATGCCACCACCAGCGTGTGGAGATCTGCCATACTCGCGCCCTGCCTTTCCGAACCGAAATAAAAGAAGCACCCATAAAAAAAGTGGCTACGCTGCCCGCGTGTGCCACTTTAAACACCATCACAGTAGACTAAAAAACGGGATGTTAGTTTCACTGACAAAAAAGATTCATAAAAAAAACCATCTGTGCAAACCCGTGCGCCTTTATCGTGTGCCGCGCTCAATCACTACGCCCACCTGGCGCGCCTGCGCGACGGCACCCGGCTTGCTCACTTTGATACGCAGCCAGGGAATGGCAAAGCGCTGCATCAGCAATTGCGCCACTTCTTCCGCCACCCGCTCGACCAGCGCAAACGGCTGACTGGAGACATGGGCAATCACCGCGTCACTGACATCGGCATAGCTGAGGCAGTCGTTGACATCGTCGCTTGCAGCAGCCTTACGGTTATCCCAGCCCATTTCGATATCGAGCACCAGCTTTTGCGAAATGGTTTGTTCCCAATCGTAAACGCCGATAGTGGCAATCACGGTAAGTTCTTCTATAAATACAATATCCATCACGTCATTCTCTGTTTTTGGCGCTGTTTGGTATCACTTCCGCCGGAATATGCGTATTATCCACGGATGGCAACTGTAAAACGACCTTTATTCAACGGAACCGCGTTATGAGTGCTACCGCGCTTGGCATGATAATTTTCGCGTATCTGTGCGGCTCCATCTCCAGTGCGATTCTGGTGTGCCGCATCGCGGGTCTGCCCGATCCACGCCAGCATGGTTCAGGAAATCCCGGCGCGACGAATGTATTACGTATCGGTGGCAAAGCCGCCGCCGCTACCGTATTGGTGTTTGACGTGCTGAAAGGCATGTTACCGGTCTGGGGCGCTTATGCGCTTGGCGTTACTCCGCTTTATCTTGGTATTACCGCGATTGCCGCCTGTTTGGGCCATATCTATCCGGTATTTTTCCGTTTTCGCGGCGGGAAAGGCGTGGCAACGGCGTTTGGCGCCATCGCGCCTGTCGGCTGGGATCTGACCGGTGTGATGACCGTCACCTGGCTGCTTACCGTACTGCTTAGCGGCTATTCTTCCCTTGGTGCCATCGTGAGTGCGCTGATCGCGCCCTTTTATGTGTGGTGGTTTAAACCCCAGTTCACCTTTCCGGTAGCCATGCTCTCTTGCCTGATCCTGATGCGGCATCACGACAATATTCAACGTCTGTGGCGCGGGCAGGAAAGCAAGATTTGGAAGCGCCGTAGCAAAGAAGAAACCCCGCCACACGATGACGCTGACTAAACGCCACTGAGATTGAAAAACCGCAGCACTTTACCAATGGGTTGGCTATAATGTCCGCCACTCCATTTCTGACGTTAGAAAAAAGGAAACAGACATGAGTTTGATCAACGTCCCGGCGGGCAAATCACTGCCGGATGATATCTATGTAGTCATTGAGATCCCGGCCAACGCTGACCCCATCAAATACGAAGTCGATAAAGAAACCGGTGCCCTGTTTGTAGACCGTTTCATGGCAACTGCCATGTTCTATCCGTGCAACTACGGTTACATCAACAACACCCTGTCTCTGGACGGTGACCCGGTTGACGTGCTGGTGCCGACTCCGTATCCGCTGCAACCCGGCTCAGTGATCCGCTGCCGTCCGGTTGGCGTGCTGAAAATGACCGACGAATCCGGTGAAGATGCCAAAGTGGTTGCCGTGCCGCACACCAAACTGAGCAAAGAATACGATCACATCAACGATGTGAACGACCTGCCGGAACTGCTGCGCGGCCAAATCGCCCACTTCTTCGAGCAATACAAAGCGCTGGAAAAAGGCAAATGGGTGAAAGTAGAAGGTTGGGAAAACGTAGACGCGGCCAAAGCCGAGATCGTTGCCTCCTTCGAACGCGCGAAAAAATAAGCGTAGCGCACGGCGCAACGTATCTAACGGCGGGGATCTCCTCGCCGTTTTCTTTTCAGCAATCCTCATGCATCGCGCTGCCGTTCGCGGCTCCAGTAGGCCATAAACGTGATGATATCGCGTGGCACCTGACGTTCACCGGATAAGTAACGCCGCAGGTTTTTCACCACCGAAGACTCCGCCGCCACCCAGCCAAAGAACTGACCGTGCGTCTGACTGGCCGACTCCCACAGCAACTCACCTTCTGCCACTTCATGCAATTCGGTCGTCTCTGCTTCCGCGCGTATATCCGGCAAACGCACATGCGTTCGCACGCTGTGCAGCAGTCGTTCACCGTAAGAGGCACCCTGCGGCTTACGCGGCAGCCAGTGTACCTCGGCAAAGGTAAAGGCACTCATATCCACACAGTCGGCCTCCAGCGGCACTTCGATAAACGCCTGCACCTGCACGGGATGCGACTGCTGCGCCAACTGTTCCAGAATGCCCTTGATAGCAGGCAATGCCGTTTCATCGCCAATTAACAAGGCATGGGCCATTTCCGCGGGTGGCAACCACTCATAGCCGCCGCTATCGCCCTCATACTCCCCGACGCACGGTGCAACAATGCGCAATGCATCCCCCGGTTGCGCCTGTATTGCCCAGGCAGACGCTGGCCCTTCGGTGCCATGAACCACAAACTCTACCGCCATTTCACCGTTAGCCGCATCTACCTCGCGCAGAGTATAAGTGCGCATCACCGGCCGCTGCGCCTTGGGCAGCGCCAGCCACTGACGATACCACTCATCACTGTCCGGCAAATCGGGGTAAACGCCCTCGGCAGGTGGGAGCAACAGCTTGATGCGTTGATCCGGCGCATCCATTTTCATCTGACGTACCGATTCGCCGGAGAACACGCAGCGCATCAGGGAAGGGGTCAGGTAAGTCTTATACGCCAGAACAACGTTAAAAATGCGGTACTTCTGTTTATCTGCCATGACCTTTCTCATCGTATCCCGCAGGGGCAGCCAGAATGGCCCTTCGTCGTCCTCAGAGGACGGGTTACCTTAGCATTCGACATTGATAATGAGAAGCATTATTGCCTTAATGGATATTTATCGACGGTTCACCACGATAAAATCGTTTTATCAGGAACGAGTCGAAATGACAGACGTGAAATATCAATCTCATTCAATCGATTAATATCACTAGCATGTCAATGATATGCTGCATTTTAAATACATTAATTTAAGAACAACTATTTATTTACACATGATTATAAAAGAAACCATTAAAGCCAAAAACATTAGCCACATTGACAATTAGTGTGACTCAGATGCAAAAAATAACAAATACCCGACATTGATTTAAAAAAAACATCATTTATTAACTTCCAGCGCTACCCTTTTAAAATGGATGGCAAAAAATGGACTTAGTATCGAAAGCCTGATCATTATCATCGTATGAGTGCATTAAAAAACCTAGGCCCATCACTAAATTATTAGAGGAAATTATTTATGCATTACAACACCCCCCCCGTAAAAGGCACATTATACCTTGAGTTAAAAACTATCCCTAACAAAGGAAATATTGTTAGTATAAGCATAGCATTTTCGCCCAATATATTACCATTCACAGCAAAAACAGAGGGTAATTTTTCACATTTTAACCCAGAGTTTAATGTTGGTGATATTTATACTGGCGCTGTAAACGTGCTTGCTAATTTTGATTTTTCAGAACATTTACCTACAAGTTGCACAGCCACAATTATCGAAGGATCTTTACAAATTCGATATTACTCTTTCCCGGAATCAACAGAACTAATTGGTTATTTAAACTCAATATCCGATTTCATGAAAACGGCTCCCTCTAACGTTTGCTTGCCAAACGTTATCAGCAACCGCATGGATATTATATGGTTAGAAAATAATGTACTCCCTTAGAAAATAAGGGCATTAAATTATGCACAAACACCACTGAAACAGAGCATTCTTTAATAAACATATTTTTTCAAAACGAAATAATATCATAAAATAATGAGGAATCCAAAATGTCAATAATAAATTACATTTCAGGAAATGCATTACTAAAAGTAGACACTACTATTGAAAATCAACATACAGTTTTCCTGAGCATTGACTTTAGCAACCAACTGGGTGTTATATATCAATTAAATTCCACAAACGCACAAATAACACCGCCGCCAATATCGCCCTCCAACCACATATATACCAGTACAGAAGCAGTGCTATACCCTAATGACATTAATATAACACCAAGATTTGCAGAAGCTATCATTAGAAATGGCTCAATGCAAATGCAATTATTCGAAACAGCAACATCCACTGGAATAATCAGTGTAATTGCATCTACTGTTCCATTTTCCTGGGGGAGCATTCCAATGCCAGAGAGCATTGTTATTCCACGAACCAATCTTATTTAAAAAATAACAGATATGCCAAAAGGAATTTGATAAAAATATTAATCGTCAAATTCCTTTTTCATCCTATTAATTATAGATAATGATAGAACATTATGTCTCTCACATTATATTCTGTGTTTGTAAGCATAAATCAGCCGTATTTCTTTCTGATAACTCATTCTCGTCCAATGAATCCAACGTCATAGTTTTATCTATTTATTGAGCGTCTAAATGCAGGGTAAACGCCTTCGGCGGGAGGAAGAAGCAGCTTGATACGTTGATCCGGCGCATCCATTTTCATCTGACGTACCGATTCGCCGGAGAACACGCAGCGTATCAGGGAAGGGGTCAGGTAAGTCTTACGCGCCAACACCAATCGAAAATACGGTATTTCTGTTTTTCTACCTTGGCCTTTCTCTTCTCATCCAGCTGGGGCGGACAGCATGGCCTCATGTCAGGCCCAAAGTAGGGTTGCCTTAGCATTCAGAGTTGATAATGAGAAACACTATTGTTAATGAATGAAGAAATGAAGAAACACAGTGTGAGATAAAAGAAGTAAACCGTAACCGACCTCACGTCGGTTACGGTTTGATTTACAGATGACGCTGTACTTATAGCTCGCGCGTCAACCAATCGCCATTGTCGATACGCGGCAACCCGGTTACCGAGTGTTGATACAGATAGATCCACGCACTGCCGAGCGGGGTGTTGATCAACTCGCGCTTATAGTCGTGACCATCACGCTTTAGTGCATCGAGTTCCGTCAGAATGGATGAGCTTATGCGATAAACTTCGCAAAAAATTTCCCCCTCCCCGACTACCACCGCCGGATAATGGCCAAGGTCATACATCTCGTAACCACCGAGCTGACAATCCCCTAGCCACTGTGCGTTCGTCATCCAGTGACTGTTTCCCTGTTTGCGTCGTAAACTGCCATAAACAATAATTCGCATCGCTAAAACTCGAACTGATAGAGCACATTCAGTGCCTGATCGAGACCAGACACCGCTTCCAAATAGAGTCTTGGCATTAACCGATAACGCAACGTCAACGTTGCTAAAGAGTCAAATATGCCAATGCCGTATCTGACCTGAAGGCCGGGTAGGACGTAACCGCTGACCACAACCTGAGAGTCGTCGCCAGCGCCCTGTGTATCCAGAGCTAAATCACTTACACCAAAGGCCTCGCCGATTTTACCCACAACTTGACCACTTTGCGCAACCCCTAACCCTACTAAGGCCGAGGTCATCATATTACTGTCTGATCCGGTGCTGTCCAGTCCTTGTCCACGCAACAGGTAAGATAATGCTTCTTGTTGCGATAATGAGGGGGTCGAAAATACTTCAATGTGCGGCGCACTGGCTGCACCGGTGATACGCACACCCGCCGTCACACCATCCGCCGTATTATCAGGATTGCGCACCGCCTCGATGTTCAAATTCGGTTCGGCGGGCGGTCCGGAGAACACCAAAATGCCCTTCTGCACGATCAAATCCTGCCCGTAGGCCTTAAAACGCCCGGTAGGAATATTGATTTGCCCGTTCAACCCCAAACCGCGCTCGTCCTGCACCATTTTCAGATCGCCCTGCAAACTGGCGCGCAGGCCAAAGGCATCAAGGCGTACATCATCACCCACGCGAATGGTCAGGTTGCTGTTGATGGGGATTGCAGCGCTGGTGCGGGCGATCGGTTGGCGTTGTTCATCCAACAGCACTTCATCCGAGGAGACATCCACCGCATTTTCCGGCATCTGTTGTACGGTAATACGCGCCCACGGCACCCTGACTGAACCATTGAGCGTAAAGAGTTGCGGCGTGGCTTCAAACTCAATATCTGGGGAAACATCAAGCCGCACCGTCGGCGGCAACGTCACCCTTACCCTGTCGCCCTTCGCCGCAATGCGTGCCCGCCATGCTTCCGGCTGATGCCAATCCGCATCACCATTAAGATTAAGCTGCCCCTGCGTGGTTTTCAGAAAACCCTGTAGCGTAGAGCTCATGCCATTGAAGTTCACCGCCAAACGGCCATCGGTCAGATCAACCGGCATCCAGTGACCGTCGATGTCCAACCCTTCGAGCGCCAGTTGTCCGTTTAACTGCGGCTGGCGCACATTACCGCCAACGCGCAACGCGCCGTTCAGCATGCCCGCCGCTTTTTCCCCCCGGCTTAACGCCGGATTCAGCAGCGCAAGGGAGATGTTATCGATGCCGATATCGCCCCCCAGTTGGCGTTTCCCCTGCGGGTCTGTCACCTGAATATCACCGCGGAACTGGCCGTTATTGTGGATGGCGATGCGCCATCCCAGCGTCGCACGACCGCGATCGACGCCCGCATTCAGCGTAAAAGTATCAAAATCGACAGGCAATGTGTTGCCGTTCATCTTCTGGCGCAGTGCAATCTTGTTCCCGGTGAGTGCGATTTTTGCCTGCGGCAATCCACCTCCCGGCTGCCAGGCCACGTCAGCACGGCCGGTAAATACGCCGCTCAGCGCAGTGTCTGCCCCCAAAAACGGTTCCAGCATCTTCAAATCAAAACGGTTTAACACCACGCTGGCTTGTCCGCTGGGGCCAATATCGACGGCTCGCGGCACGCACAGCTCCACATTCGAGTTTTGCCAACAGTGTGCACCGAGCGTGATGCGCGCCAGCGCTTGCTGATAATCCAGCGACAGTGAGGGCGACAAACGCCATTCCCCCACAGGCGTAGTGAACTGAGTTTGATCCAGCGTACCGCGCCAGCGCTGCTGTGCTCTGTCAAAGTGCCCAGTTAGCGTCAACTGCCCGGCGACCGGTTCACCTTCCACGCTCAATCGCAGCTGATGCTGCTGCTCGTTGCCCTGCGCATTCAGTGTCAGCAGAGAAACCTTCAGCCCTTCCTGTTGCAATTGCTCTACGCGCAACGCCATTCGGCCATTGATTTGTGCATCCGAGCGCACATCGCTTTCCAGCGTCAGGCGATTGATCGATAAGCCCTGCCAGCGCAGTCCCGTGGCGTTGAGATCCGCCAACAGTTGCGGTGCAGTGTGGTTACCGCGCAGCCGCACCGTACCAGCAACACGACCCGCCAGCCCCGGCAACGCGCCGTTTAGCGCAGGGGCATCAATGACGCCGTCCAGTTGCCATTGCTGACCTAAATCGCCTTTAACATCAAGCTGGTTACGCCCCAACGCCAGATTGATGCCGGGAATGTGCCACTGGCCAGCGGCATTGCCGTTCAACGCGCCTTGCGCCGTCAGTTTGTTTTGCTTGATATTGCCGTTCAGGCGCAGTTCTGTCACCGCCACCTGCCAGTTACCGCCGTAGAAACTGCCGCGCGTACTGATCTTGCCGTCAATGCGCGCAGGCCATTCCGGCCATTGCTTCGCCGTGTTAATGCCATCCAGCACCAGTTCGCTGCGCCAACTGATGGCCTTGCTCCAGTCCACCAGTGCGCGCAATTCAGTGGTGCCTTGCAACGCAGAGAGGCGTAGCGGGCTTATATCAAACTGCTGCACATTGCCCGTGCCTTCCAGCGCCAGCGTAGCGGGCGGCACGGCGCTACCGCGAATATCACCGTTGATCTTCAAGGCATAATCCGTGGCCTTCCCGGTGAGACTTAACGCCAGATTATTCACCTGATACTCCGCCTCTCCCGTTAACGGCCAGGCAAGGCGCTCGGATTGCACAGTCAGCGCCAAGGGCAGTTCTGGCTGGGCCAACTGCGCTTTCAGGGTGAGCAGCGCACGCTGCGGCCCGGACAGATTAAGCGTGGTGTTCAGCCAGTCATACAGGCTGCCCTCCACCGTCAGTTTGATCTTCTCGCCTTTCAACGGCGCGGTATTCACCACCCCGTTCAGAACAAAAGACAGCGACCAGTTATCGCTGAGCGTGGCTTCGCCCGCCGCGTGCAGGGCACCTTGCGGCGACTGAATTGCCAGCTTCTCCAATTGGATATGCTGCTGTTGAGTGGCGACTTTCAGTTGCAACGTGGTGATGGTGATCTCCTGGTCACCCGTCAGCCGGAGTTGTTCCCCGCGCAAATCGCTGATGTCGATATCAAGCGGCAGCGTGAATTCGGGCAGCGCTGGCAACAGCGGCTTGGCAAACAGCGCCTGTAGCTGCTCGCCCAAGGCGGGGGGTATCGCCACTTTTTCCGGTGCGGATGGCGCTGCTTCAGGTTGCGGCGCGACGGCAGCCTGCGCCGTGGCGGAGGCGATAGCACCCACTTCCGATGCGGTGACTTTGCCATCTTCGGTAGCTGCCAACGTACTTTCCGCGACTGTCGCTGCCGGTTTGGTTTTCGGCAATGCTATCAACAGCGCATTGATTTGCGTTGGCAGCAAGCTCAACGCACGTCCTTCCCAGTGCATACCGGTGTGCAGTTCGCCCAGCGAGACCGCCGTATCATCCAGCGTGACGCGGATATTATTGAGCGTCAGTTGGCTAAGACGTATCGGGAACGGTGCCGTCAGTTCGCCCATCGGATCGCTAGGGGCTGGCGTCTGCGCAGGCGGCGGCATCGCGCTGCTGTCGATGACGACATCAACATCGCGTAGAGCAATATTATTGATGCAAATCTGACTGCGCGTCAGGCAGCCCAGTTCCAGTGCGAGGTGCAGTTCACCGGCGTTGAGTGTGATACCCGGCGTTTGGTAACCGACACCGCGCAGTGTCAAATCGCGCCAACCGCCTTGCACCTCGGCGATCTCCAACCCCGGTACCCAGCGCGCCGCGCCATTAAGCAGCAGGTGCAACCCCGGCGTAGTAAACAGTAATCCCGCCAGTGTAATGAGCAACAGCAGCAGAAATGCGATGGCCCCAATGGCTATTTTCTTTATCAGGCTCATAGCTCAGGCCCCAAACCAATGTAGAACTGGAGATCGTTACGTTTCTCGGAATCATTAACCGGAACGGCAAAATCGAATTTGACCGGCCCCACTGGCGAGGCCCAGCGGATCCCGACCCCAGCACCGGTTTTCAGGTCGTTGATCTTGAGATCGTTTACCGCATCACCGGTATCGACAAACACGGCTCCCCACCAGCGTCCGGTAAAGTTGTACTGGTATTCCAGAGAACCGGTCAGCAATTTTGACGCACCGGTCAGTTTGCCTTCGTCATCGCGCGGTGAGATGGAGCGGAACTTATAGCCGCGAATACTGCGATCGCCTCCGGCGAAGAAACGCAGCGACGGCGGCACGCGGGAAAAACTGTTGGTTTCAATCCAGCCGACGTTGCCACGCGCCACAAAGCGGTGTTTATCCTCCAGCGTGCGGATCCAGACGTTCTGCGCCTGTATCACGGCAAAATCGATATCCGAGCCCCAAGTGGTATCAGAGATATCCAGCGAATAACGTTGAGAATCACCCCAGGTAGGCATGGTCCCGCCGCGCTGCCGCGTGCGGTTCAGCGTCAGGCCGGGATAGAGCAGCATGGTGGTATCGGTGACACTGCCCTGAGTAAAGTGATCGAGACTCCAGCGCAGGTTGATAGAGCGCTGCCAACCGCGATTAAGCGTCCAGAAGCGCGCCACGTTGAGCATGGTGCCGTCTGATTGGGTGTCATTCAGGTCTTCGCGTTTAAAACCGGCTTGCAACAAGTAGAACTGCTCCAGCGGGCTTCTCAGCAAGGGGATTTTGTAACTGAAATCCAGCGACTGCTCCGGTGCTGAAACGCTCAGACTGCTTTCCAGACTGTGTCCGCGATCGTTGATCCACGGCCTGCGCCACGTGGTCTGAAAGCGCGGCCCCACGTCTGTGGAGAAACCGACCCCGGTTTCCAGCAAATTGCGCGCACGCGGTGTGACAACCGCATCCAGCGGCAACATTTTATCAGTTTTCCCCGCCGCGAAATTGGGCGAGACCACCGCCGACGTGAACCATCCGGTAGCGGACAAACGTCGGTTAAATTCACCCAGATCTTCACTGGTATACTCATCGCCACGCTTAAACGGGATCAAATTGCGCAGATAAGCTTCATCGATTTGGCTGCCCTGAAAGTGCACGTCGCCGAAACGGTAACGGGTGCCGCCGTCATAATCGATATCCCAGAACGCTTCCCGCGTTTCGCGGATCACACCCAACTGGCTTTTATCGTAGTGCGCATCAAAATAGCCTTTACGCAGCGCAAGGTTATTTAATGAACGTTTGAAATCATCATAGTCGCCGTGGTTCAGCACGCTGCCGATCGCAGGCAGGCTGCGGCGGCGCAGTTGGAGGAAATCGCTGTCACTGCTGGCATCGCCCCGCAGCAGAACGTCGGTGCCCGCGATTTTTACCGGTTCGCCGGGCGTCACCGTCACCAACAGCAGTGGGCGTCCACCGTTTTCTGCCGGGCGGTATTCAAAATTGATTTGTGGATCGTAATACCCCAGCGCCCGCAATCCGCGCCGAATCGCATCATCAACCCGGGCACGAAAGCGCCCGTCGGCACTCACTTCATCAGGGCCGATGGTCGATAACCGCGCACGCACGTTGCGCTGCAAATCCCCTTCCAATCCAAGCACTTGCAAACGCACGTTCGCTGCATAGGACGATGCAGTTGCCAGTAAGCACACCAAAAACAAAGTACGGTATCGTGACACGCCAACTCCCCACGTTCGTTTATATTGTTCTACACAGGCGTGTGTTCAAAATCAGGTAAAAACAATCCCACTTAACATCCTCATCTACACCTACTCTAAAGTGTAATGAGTAATTTCAAAAATGCAGGTTACGCAACACCTTAACCTTAAACGGGCTTGAACCATAAAGACAGCGTGAACTTTCTTAGTTATTCTGTTACCTATGAATAACATGGATTATCGTGGGAGTAACAACGTGGTACAGCACAGTGATAAAAACCAACGTATCCGTCAATCAGAAGCGCTGCCAGGGCGAGGCACGCCGATGCCGCTGGCACGCCTGAACGTTGTCAGCCAACACTCCATGACGCATGTACCTGATAATATGGACGTTGCGCTGTTCGCCATGGGCTGTTTTTGGGGCGTAGAACGTTTGTTCTGGCAGCAGGCGGGCGTATACAGCACCGCAGCAGGCTACACAGGAGGCTTTACGCCCAATCCCACCTACCGTGAAGTCTGTAGCGGGCTAACCGACCACGCCGAAGTGGTGCGCATCGTCTACGATCCGGCCGTCATCAGCTACGATCGTCTGTTACAACTGTTTTGGGAAAATCACGATCCGGCGCAGGGCATGCGTCAGGGTAACGATCTCGGCACGCAGTATCGCTCAGCCATCTACACGCTCACCGCAGAACAGATGGCGTTGGCGAAGGCCAGTCTGGCGCGTTTTCAACACGCCATGCACACCAGCGGTGATGCACGCACCATCAGCACAGAAATCGTTCCGGCGGGCACGTTTTATTACGCTGAAGATGAACACCAGCAATACCTGCACAAGAACCCCGGCGGCTATTGCGGATTGGCGGGCATCGGCCTGTGTTTACCCCCCAACGCCTGATATATTGTTCATATTTTACGCCATGCTTGCCAAATGGCCCATCAACACCGTTATAATGCTTACGCCGCCTGACATCCGTATGGCGGCGTTATTCATTCTGTCATCTATACCCGTCATACTTCGAGTTGCAGGTGTGTTGGCTGCGCTCAGTCACCCGAATCACTTACTTGAGTAAGTTCATCGGGATTCCTTCACTTGCCGCCTTCCTGCAACTCGAATTATTTAGGATATAATGCGGCTATGACTATTCATGCATTCATGACCTTCCTGAGGATCTGGCCACGACGGCCGGAAAACATATGTTAAACAGTTTATTACTGATAGTTCTTCTGATCGCGCTCAGTGCGTTTTTCTCGTTGTCCGAAATATCACTGGCCGCTTCACGCAAAATCAAACTTAAACAGATGGCCGATGAGGGCAATCTCAACGCCGCTATGGTGCTAAAGCTCCAGGAAACGCCCGGTATCTTTTTTACCGTTATCCAAATCGGTATTAACGCCGTGGCTATTCTGGCCGGTATCATCGGCGATCAAGCGTTCTCCCCCTATTTCACCGTATTTTTCCAACGCTTTATGACGCCAGAAATGGCCGATTCCGTCAGTTTTGCCTGTTCCTTTGTGCTGGTCACCAGCCTGTTTATTCTGCTAGGCGATTTAACGCCGAAACGCATTGGCATGACGACACCGGAAGCCGTTGCTATCCGGATTATCAATCCTATGCGCTTCTGCCTGTTCTTTTTCCGTCCGTTGGTGTGGTTTTTTAACGGCCTGTCGAACGTGATCTTCCGTTTGCTCAAACTGCCAATGGTACGCAACGACGACATCACCTCCGATGACATTTACGCGGTGGTAGAAGCCGGGGCGCTGGCAGGCGTGCTGCGTAAGCAAGAGCATGAGTTGATTGAAAACGTCTTTGAGCTGGAATCACGCACGGTGCCCTCATCGATGACATCGCGGGAAAGCGTGGTGTTTTTCGATCTGCACGAAGACGAAGCGCAAATCAAAGAGAAGATTGCCCAGCAGCCGCACTCCAAGTTTCTGGTGTGCAACGGCAACATCGATCAGATCGTCGGTTATGTTGACTCCAAAGATCTGCTTAATCGCGTGTTGGGCAACCAGAGTCTGGCGCTTAACGGCGGCATTCAAATCCGCACCGCACTGATCGTGCCCGATACGCTGACACTCTCGGAAGCGCTGGAAAGCTTTAAAGCAGCGGGCGAAGATTTCGCGGTGATCCTCAACGAATATGCGCTGGTGGTCGGCATTATCACTCTGAACGATGTAATGACCACGCTGATGGGCGATCTGGTGGGTCAGGGCATGGAAGAACAGATTGTGGCGCGTGATGAAAATTCGTGGCTGATTGATGGCGGCACGCCGATTGAGGACGTGATGCGTGCGCTGGATATTGACGATTTTCCCCATTCGGACAATTACGAAACCATCGGCGGCTTTATGATGTATACGTTGCGCAAGATTCCGAAACGCACCGATTATGTCCGCTTTGCAGGCTATAAATTTGAAGTGGTGGATATCGACAGCTACAAGATTGACCAGTTACTGGTCACCCGTCTTGAAGAGAAGAACACGACGTCAACGGCCATCGCCGATACAGAACCCGCGGCAGAACCCAAAAATTAGCCCTGGACCGGTGCCAGTCTGAACCGCTGGCCCATTGCTGCTGCCCATCACTGGCGGCAGCAGCGTTCCGTTTGAACCGTTAGCCCATGTCGGCTTGCAGCCGCAGCACCTGACGGTTCACCTCAGACATCACCAGCAAATGCTGTTTGTCTTGGGTTTTCGGCAATAATATTTTGCCGTAATCAAACTCGAAAGCACCGATGCCTCTGATATACAACCGGCCACGAAACAGCGTTTTCACGTACTTCGCAACTTTTAACGGGTTGTAACGTTCGAAGATCCGCATTGTATCTCTCCTCCCGTTTTCATTTTTCTCTCGGCCCCACGCTGGGGTATAAAGTAACGCGTTAATAGAACGCCTAACTATTAGTGTCGCCAGATGGCATTTAGTTCAACACAAAAAAACAGCATAATTCACGGGGTTTTCAGACTGTTATAAGATAATTCCGTTATCGATCAGCATAGTTTTATTTTTTACCTTTGCGTAACAAAAATTGTGAACCTTGGTCACATTTTAGACAGGACAGACCAGATATCCTCCTCTACGCTTAAGCAACGGTTTCGCGTAACCTTCGCTGCTCTCAACCAGAGGACACATTATGACTGCCTGCCACACCTCGACGCTGCGTCTGCGAATAGCCCTGTTTAGCCTGTGTACCCTGCTGGCTCTGCCCTGTATGGCGCACAACCTCACGCTCAACAGTACCTTGCCCCCCACCGGCGTTGCCGATAAAGGGGAGCTGATGTATCAAAACCAACAGTTTAGTTACCAGAACTGGAACAGCGCACAGCTCGTGGGAAAGGTGCGCGTCATCCAGCATATTGCAGGTAGAACATCAGCTAAAGAAATGAACGATCCGCTGATCAGTGCCATCAAAGCCGCTAATCTAGCGCGGGAATATTACCAAACGACGACAATCGTCAATACCGACGACGCCATCATCGGTACTGGCCCGTTTGTTCGCAGCAGTCTTGAAGAGAGTAAAAAAACCTTTCCCTGGTCGCAGTTTATCGTCGACAGCAATGGCAACGTGCGCAAAGCCTGGCAGCTAGAGCAGAAAAGTTCAGCGATCGTGGTGCTCGATAAGCGCGGGCAGGTACGCTATGTCAAAGACGGGGCGCTGAGTGCGCAAGACGTGCAGCAAGTGATGAACCTGCTGCCACAATTGTTGAAAGAATAACGCTCGACAGAGAGAACAGGCGAGGACGATCGCCTTACCACGCCTGTCTCGCTTACCTCGCTGCGCACATCAAAACAACGACACGCGAAACCCAGGGTTGAGGAAGGATTCACGCGGCACATAATTGAGGGTTTTGCCCTGCCAGTCATGCACCTGTGCACCCGCAGCCGCAGCGACAGCGTGCCCGGCGGCAGTGTCCCACACGTTGGTCGGCCCGAAACGCGGATACAGTTGGGCCTTGCCTTCCGCCACCAGACAAAATTTGAGTGAAGATCCAATCGCTACCGTCTGGTGTTCACCAAGCTGAAGCAAATAGTCTTTTAACTCTGCGTCCAGATGAGAACGGCTCACCACCACCAGCGGCGGATGCGCATGGTTAACACGGATCAAACGGCGCACGCCGTCCACCTCTTTCCACGCTTTCCCTCCCGATGCCGCGTACATGACACCGGTAACCGGCACATACACCACGCCTAGCACCGGCGCGCCATTTTCAATCAGCGCGATATTCACGGTGAACTCGCCGTTACGGTTAAGAAACTCTTTGGTGCCATCCAGCGGGTCTACCAACCAGTAGCGCTGCCAGTGCTGACGGACTTCCCAGGCTGGCGGATCTTCTTCCGACAGCAAGGGAATATCGGCAAACATCTGCGCCAATCCCTGCTTGATGATGTGATGCGCCGCCAAATCCGCGGCGGTCACCGGAGACGCATCTTTCTTATGCGCGACATCGACGGGGCGTTCGCCATCATACACCTGCATGATGGCGGCACCGGCGTCGCGCGCCAACTGGCAAATTTGTTCCAACATAATGAACCTCGTCTTTCTGGCCCCACTGTGTATACCCTAAATAATTCGAGTTACATGAAGGCGGCAAGAGAATGAATCCCGATGAGCTTACTCAAGTAAGTGATTCGGGTGAATGAGCGTAGCCAACGCACAGGTAGCTTGAAGTATGACGGGTATGCCCTATTCTTTGTCAAAAGAGTGAGATGCGCCACTGACCTGTCATGATTCTATGCCAATTTACTCCCTTTGGTAGGATACTTTACGAGTATCAAATCCAAGTGCAACGCCAACATGAAGGAGTCAGGCAATATGAAGCACGCGCTCGCGCCAGGTTTAGTGGCCCTGTTTGTTACCACCACACTGCACGCCGCCACCGTCGATCTGCGCATTTTGGAAACTACCGATCTGCACAGCAATATGATGGATTTTGATTATTACAAAGATACCCCCACCGATAAATTCGGTCTGGTACGCACCGCCAGCTTGATTCATGGCGCGCGTCAGGAGGCCACCAACAGCGTTCTGGTGGATAACGGCGACCTGATCCAGGGCAGCCCGTTGGGCGATTACATGGCTGCCAAGGGGCTGCAACAGGGAGAGGTGCACCCGGTTTATCTCGCCATGAACCGGCTCGACTATGCAGTCGGCAACATCGGTAACCATGAGTTCAACTACGGTCTGGATTATCTGCACAAAGCGCTGTCCGGTGCCGCTTTCCCGTACGTAAACGCCAACGTGCTCGATGCGAAAACCGGCAAACCACTGTTCACGCCTTATCTGATCAAGGACACGCCGGTAAAAGATCGCGATGGCAAAACCCATACGTTGCGCATCGGCTATATCGGTTTTGTACCACCGCAAATCATGGTGTGGGATAAAGCCAACCTGAGCGGCAAAGTGACCGTGGCCGACATAACCGAAACCGCGAAGAAGTGGGTGCCCGAAATGCGCCAGAAAGGTGCGGATATTGTGGTTGCCATCCCCCACTCCGGCCTTTCTGGCGAGCCGTACAAGGCCATGGCAGAGAACTCGGTGTACTACCTGAGCCAGATACCGGGCATCAATGCCATTCTGTTCGGTCATGCTCACGCCGTGTTCCCCAGCAAAGATTTTGCCGCTATTCCCAGCAGTGATATCGCACAGGGCACCTTGAACGGTGTTCCTGCCGTGATGCCCGGCCAATGGGGCGATCATCTCGGCATTGTCGATCTCGTGGTCAACAATGACAGCGGCCAATGGCAGGTGACGCAGGGGAAAGCCCAAGCGCGCCCTATTTTCGACAAAGCCCAAAAGCAATCGCGCGCCGACGCAGATAAAGAGTTAGTGAACGTGCTGTCCGACGCGCATCAGCAAACGCGCACCTTTGTCGGTAAACCCATCGGTAAAGCCGCTGACAACATGTACAGCTATTTGTCACTGGTGCAGGATGACCCCACCGTACAGATCGTCAATAACGCGCAGCGCGCCTATGTGCAGCACTTTATTCAGGGCGACCCCGATCTGGCAGATATCCCGGTGCTTTCCGCCGCCGCACCGTTTAAAGCGGGCGGCAGAAAGAACGACCCTAACAGCTATGTGGAAGTGGAAAAGGGTGAGCTGACGTTCCGTAACGCCGCCGATCTCTATCTCTACCCCAACACGCTGGTGGTGGTGAAAGTGAACGGGCAGCAGGTGAAAGAGTGGCTGGAGTGCTCTGCGGGCCAGTTCAATCAAATCGATGTACACAACAAGGCACCGCAATCCCTGATTAACTGGGACGGTTTCCGCACCTATAACTTTGATGTGATTGACGGTGTCAGCTACCAGATCGATGTGACGCAACCCGCCCGTTATGACGGGGAATGCGCGCCGCGTAACCCCAACGCCGAGCGCATCGTTAATTTGACCTATCAGGGCAAACCTATCGATCCTAAGATGACGTTCCTGATCGCCACCAACAACTATCGCGCCTACGGTGAAAAATTTGCCGGAACCGGAGAAAAGTATGTGGCCTTTGCCTCACCTGATGAAAACCGTTCTGTGCTGGCCGCCTATATCAGCGCAGAAACGCAAAAACAGGGTGAGGTGAAACCTCAAGCGGACAACAATTGGCGTTTGGCGCCGATCAAGAGCGACACACCGCTAGATATCCGCGTAGAAACGGCACCTTCTGCGAAGGCCGCGGCGTTTATCAAAGAGAA
Source organism: Candidatus Symbiopectobacterium sp. NZEC135 (assembly GCF_025962695.1). NCBI lineage: Bacteria > Pseudomonadati > Pseudomonadota > Gammaproteobacteria > Enterobacterales > Enterobacteriaceae > Symbiopectobacterium > Candidatus Symbiopectobacterium sp. NZEC135. The sequence goes on from NZ_JAGFPF010000035.1 coordinate 44,908, forward strand.
AGCGCAATATCCGATGACATCTCTCGGCCATGATGACGTGGGCTTTGCGTTATACCGACTCGATCTGCAAAAACAGTAATCGTCTACAGAGCGCCGCTTGATGCGGCGTTCTCTTTTTCCAAACCCCTCCTACTCCTTTCTGGTTATAGCCAACCTTAAAAGATGCATTTAATATACATCTTATCATTTGCACCGTTCAGGGGTCATCTCATGTCTTATCGCGATCGTACTCTCGGGGAACTGGCTATCGCCATTCCTCGCGCTACTGTTCTCTTCCGTGAATACAATCTTGATTTTTGCTGCGGCGGCAAGCAAACGCTGCTACGTGCGGCTAACAAGCTGGAGCTGGATATCGAGGCACTGGAAGCACGCCTGAGCGCTCTGGCGGAGCAGCCTTCAACGGAAACCCACTGGCCCTCAGCACCGCTGGGCGACATCATTCCCCACATCATCCAGCGTTATCACGATCGTCACCGTGAGCAGTTGCCGGAATT
>NZ_JAGFPF010000360.1:0-1681 GCF_025962695.1 Candidatus Symbiopectobacterium sp. NZEC135
TCGTTAAACCTGTCATCCCTGCTGAAATACTCCCGTTAATTCCTCCGACGAAAACATAACCCTGTCTTCATCTCACTAAGGAAACACCCCATGAAACGCTTGATTGCGCTGGTTTTGCTGTGCGCGCTTTTCGGATGCTCGCAGTCCCCTCGTCCCCCAGCCTTTGGTGGTCAGGGTATCCCGGTGAACACCCCTCAGATAATGGCGGAGTTAAACAGTCATGAGTGAACAGACCCTCATTGCGGATTCTCGCACCTTTGAGCAGCAGATGATTGAGCGGGACAAACGTGCCACAAAAGCCGGGTTTATGGTGGGTGGTGCGGGCCTGCTCACCGCCCTACTGGCACTCATCGCCGTGGTGCTGATGCTGCCCCTGAAACAGACGGTCGTTGAACTGTACACCGTGGATAATCATACCGGACGGGTGGAGCACGTCACCCGTGCATCGAAAACCAGTCTGACGGCGGAGGCAGCTTATCAGAAGGCGATGACGTCCGGTTACGTCAGGCTGCGTGAACGGTACGTTTACCCTTCCCTGCAGGACGATTACGCCACGGTACAGGTTTATAACAGTCCTCAGGTCAATGATGACTATCTGGCGCTGTATGCCGGAAAAGACGCCCCGGACAAGGTGTACCAGAATGGGACAAATACCGTACGCATCGACATTCTGTCAAACCAGATCACCTCAGGCACGGATCCCGATAAAGTTGCCACCCTTCGTTACAAAAAGACCATCCGCCGCCTCGCAGACAACAGCACCCGCACCGAATACTGGGATGCCCGTCTGACATTTCACTCCGATCCCGGCCGAGAAATGAGCGATACGGAACGAGAGGTTAACCCGTTCGGTTTTATCGTGACCAGTTGGCAGGCAGACCGTGAAATCCGGGGAGGTGAATAATGAAAAGCATCTCTCTTATCCCGCTGGCGCTGATGATGTGTGGCACGGCATGGTGCGCGGCCATCCCGCAGGCGAGCCGCTATGATGCCCGCGTTCAGCAGGTTGTCTATAACCCGCTGAACGTTACCGTCGTCAATACCCGTCCCGGTTTCATGACCACACTGGTCTTTGATAGCGACGAGGCGGTTATCAGCGCCAGACCCGGTTTTGAAGAAGCGTGGGAAGCCACACCGGACGCCAACCGGGTGAACGTCCGCCCGGTGGCGCTCGTTCAGGGTGCGCCCGGCGCGGACGGTAACACCACGCAGGTGGTGATCCCCCCTAACAGCCAGGACTGGCATACCAACCTGCTGATCGTCACCACCCGTCGGCTGTACAACGTCGAGCTGAATGTCATCGATGATAAGTCACAACAGCAGCCCGCTTTCCAGGTGAGTTACCGTTATCCGGGCGAAGACCGGGAGAAGGTCAATCGTGAGACAGCGGCCAGAGTGCTGGAACGGGAGCAAAAACAGCAGCAGACTGACATTCAGCAGGCCCTGAATGCCGCGCAGACGCCACGCAACTGGGACTACCTCAAATATCCGGGGCGCGACAGCACCCGTATTGTCCCCGATTTTGCGTATGACGATGGCCGCTTTACGTTCGTGGGCTTCTCCCCGGCCAAATCTATTCCCTCCGTGACAAAAGCGCTGAACGGCCAGGAGCATGTGGTTAACAGCAGTATCCGCAGAAAAGGCAACTTCAGCGTATTGGTCATTCAGGAGGTCACGCCCC
>NZ_JAGFPF010000361.1:0-1677 GCF_025962695.1 Candidatus Symbiopectobacterium sp. NZEC135
GTTGGAAAGCAGCGATCATAGCGTCGAGGTGGTGGCTCACATGGCGGGATTTGCTTCGCCGATTTCATTCCGACAGCGCTTCAAGGCCCGTTTTAACCTGAGCCCGAGCGAATGGCGTCGGGCGTTTCGTGGGCCTACGCGCTGAGGGATTATTGATTCTTTTCTCTGAATGCTTTTGCTGCGCTGTTGTAAGTCGAGATAAGTTCTTTCAGCAAGCTTTCCGTGTCGATGTGTTCTCCTGTATCCTCAAGAAAACGGTCGAAAAACTCGATTACCGAAGGTTCCAGCCGATCACCAAAGGTTTCCACCACATCTTCCAGCGTATCGCGTGGGAAGGTGATGAGTTGCTTTTTCACCTCAGTCACTTCTTTCTCGACTTTATCAAGCGTCTTCTTTTCTGCTCTCTCATCCTTCGCCTTCGCTAACGATTTGAACATCCGTTCAACGTGGTCTGCACTGGCGCGCTGTTGCAATGTGGATATGCGAGTATTGGGTGCTGACTGGGTGGGTTGGTAGAAAACAACGTTTGTGGCGTCCGGGCCCAGCACTCGTGAGCGCCATTGTGCGAGAGTCTCATCAGCGTCGATAGGGCTGGGAACATTGATGCGGTGTGGTTCACCGTCAAAATCGACAATCAGCGAATACGCTTTCAGTATGCGATAACAATACTCTTCTTTTTTCATGATCCGGCCTAGGGTGTTTGCAGTAACTTATTGTATATAATATTTATTCTTGTTCTGTTCAAGCGGATTCTCCACGCGCATGGTATTCACTCGTTTCGCCTGAAGTCTACGGGCGCATCAGCGGTTCAATGCCTATCCACTCTTTCTGAGGGTGATAACACAAAGGCATCGGCGGAATCGCCACTTTTTGTCCTGCCACCGTCATTTCGCCTAAATGGATGATCCACTTGGCGTTTTCCGTGAAGCGTGGCGTTTTGAATATCACATAGACCGAACCGTAATCATCGTTGTTAGTGAGTTTCGGGATACGGCGGTGCACTTCATCACTGTTGATATCGTAAGGGGATTGGCGCGCGTATTTCATATCGGGAATCGGGAAATCGTAGGTGAGCATACCGAGAAACAACTCTGGCCGCGCATTCACCCGAGTGCCATCTTCCAGCGTGACATAAGCCTGTCGGCTGTCGTAGAGCACCGGGATGGCAGGTTCACCTTTTTTACCGGGGCGAGAAGGGCGCTGGCGGTTTTTGTTATAGGCGATCAGTTGAACATAAAACTCCGGTTTGGCTTCCGGTCCATTCACGTAAGGAATGGAGAACAACGCTTGCGTATAGCGGGAAGGAGCATAGGAAATCGCATGATCGTAGAGATAAGTTTCGAGTGTCAGGGTGGTTTCCCCCTGCGGGCCCGGCACCTTGAAAGGGTACTCACTCTGGCAAAGATCTGTGTAGGCGGCGCGTTGGCGCTGCATTGGTACACAGGCACTGACGGATACCGCAATCAGTGTCGCCATTACGGCGCGTGTACGCCATTGATAACATGCCATAACTACCCTCTTTTATATTTATTTTCCAAGATATTAGCTTAAGTACGGCCCCTCGAGTGTAGTGCTATTTCTCGTATTTGAGCGTCGGCGCAATCTGAAAAGTTACGCAGTGAATGATTACCTGAGTTAGCAAATGTTGACATTGAGCAACGAACATTTCGTTATGTG
>NZ_JAGFPF010000362.1:0-1674 GCF_025962695.1 Candidatus Symbiopectobacterium sp. NZEC135
ACTCAGTATTAAAAGACAGATGAGTAAAACATTCATCGACACCTGAAGCACACCACTGATGCTCAGTAAAAATAATATGCCGCCAAGCGTAACGACGGTTAACATTTTTAGTAGCACATTTTTATCTAACAATGATGCAATCGAAATTAAACGACTTGATTTTATCAAAATCGTTTCAACATGCGATGCGTCATCCTGGTTTGCAGCCTCACTCAATGAATGCTTATGTACATTCAACAACCCTAATGACCTGTTTTTATTCTTGTCTTTAAAAAAATGGATGAGAAGTCCACCCAGGCCCAATACTATCATGAGCAGTGAAAATAGATAAAACATAACTCACCTATAGCTTATTCATCATTAACCAAAGAATAAAAATGCCTGAGGAAATGCTACCTATCGCATAATAAAGTATGACTTTACCCATTGGATCATAAAGCAATATAGCAAAACTGTCTGGAGAACTGTATTTTATAAAAAAGAAGAAAAAAATCGGGATGGCTGTTAATATTTTTACAGACATTCTTACTTCAGATGTCATGGCCAACTTTTTTCTATCAATAATTCTTCCATTGGAGATCATGGCTGCTAACCGCGTCATGACGTCCTTGATTTGCCCTCCCCCCTTCATATTCACCAAGACAGTGACAATAAAAAAATAATATTCTCTATAAGGTAAACGTCGATACGAATCCATCAAAACACTTTCAATATCCTCACCGATTTCAAGGCGCTGAGATATTTTTCTAAACTCTTCACCAACAATACCTGCAACTTTCTCACCACACTGTTCAATGCCGAGCATCACTGAATTCCCAGCGCTAATAACGCTGTTAATTATATTCAACGCTTCCGAAAATGCGGTTTCAAAGGCTATTCGTGCCTCTTTTTTACTCCGTTGAAAAAGTATATACAATGTCAACAACAACATGAGCGGTGATACAATAAGCACATCAAGTTGTAAATACTCCAGGCTACTATAAATGCTTGCCCCTTGAACAGCGAAGACAATCAAACCATTTTTTAACGCCAGGTCATACTTTTTACCCAGCAAATACCGGGAAATATCACTGAAAAGCGTCACCAGATGTTGCCATAATATGTGCTGTTTAAGTTGGTGGGTTAATTTGTTGGTTTTCGGCACGGTAGCAACGTGACGTAATCGTTGAATGTTTTTTTTCTTCCGATGCTCGAGCACGAGTTGGAGCAAGCCAAGCAGGAGCATGCTTGTGAAGATAACGATCATGGTAATTTATTTCCGAACAGTTGCTTCAAGGGTTCTTGCATATCATGGATTATTGCCTGTTGGTACACGGCTGAGCGCTGTAATAGACCGTAAGAGGTAAAACTTCCCTGAATTTCCCCCGTTTCAGAGCGTTCTGCCTGCGCGGAATAGCTGAAAATATCTTGCAAGATAATGTTATCGCCCTCCATCCCCATCACTTCTGTAATATTGATGACTTTTCGTGAGCCATCAGGCAAACGCGATACCTGAACAACAATATGGATGGCCGATACGATATTGCGGCGGATTGCTGTAAGGGGAAGCGCCGCGCTTGACATCATGACCATACTTTCCAGACGCGCCAAGGCATGGCGTGGGGAGTTGGCATGCAAGGTTGACATGGAGCCATCATGGCCGGTGTTCATTGCCTGCAACATTTCGAACGCTTC
>NZ_JAGFPF010000363.1:0-1673 GCF_025962695.1 Candidatus Symbiopectobacterium sp. NZEC135
GGAATAACACTTACTGACGCTGTGGGTAAATTCCTTGTGCGGCGATGCAGGCGGTCAGCCCTAACGCTGGGTCTCGAACCGAGAAGGCCGCGCCGGAGCCGGTCACGCCGACTGAGACGTCAGGCACCTTGAACGAAAACGCCGGGATGGTAGGCGAACCCGTAACGGCAACATCGGCCTCCAGCTTGGAACCGACAGGTGGTTTGGTCTGCACATAAGGCCCTTTGAAAGTGGCATTCTGGTTGCCGGCACCCACTGGCACCGTGGCGCTTATCACTGACAGATAGTTAGTCCCTGCCGCGGGTACGGCGGTGCCGCTGCTGGGTATCGTGGTGGAAAGCGGCAGGCTGGCGGTGACGCTCAGCGTACCTGGCACGGCCGGTATGGTGACGTTATCCGCAGTCGGCTGCACCTTGGTGACGACATGGGTGTGCGGTGCCAGATTGCTGGTGTTGAGCGCGATGCTTTCCGTCCCCATCACTTGCCCACGGGTGATGGTGCTCAACCCCGGCCCTTGGCCGACGCCGACAGCACTCCTGCCGCGCAGGTCAGGAATACCGAAGGTGCCTTGTGCCTGGTTTCCGCCGAAGGTGTTGCCGACCAGTGTGAAAAGCGCCTGATAGGCATTGATCGAGAGAATTTGTCCTTGTGCGGGCAGGTATCCCTGCGGGCAGAAATCGGTGACCATATAGCAGACAGACCCGGTTAGCGGGTCTGCCGCGCATGCAGAAGCCTCTTCCGGGTGCAGTAAGACAACAGCCAGAGAGGTTGCCAGCGCAGTTTTGGCAAATAACGATGCAGTGAATTTCATATTGACTCTCCTTGCGAAAAACTCGTCTTTAGGGAACAACATGGATGTACAAAAATGATTAGCTTTCTTATTATTTTAAATAAGGACTAAAATGCAGAAAAAATGGCTATCTAAACAACATAGCTCAGCGTTTTTAATTTGTTAGTGTTAGAGAAAAAATTTTAATTTATTTAAAACACTCCCAGGCTTGATAGGGGGTGTACGCGGGAATAACCGAATTATCTCAGTTAATGTGTGGTATTCATTATCTAATAAAATAGGTAACGCATTGAAATGTAATTACATGTGATGATTTTTTATCTGAAATTAAAATCCGCTCTCTCTTATTCCCAACGCTGCGATACGTCGCCACGCTGCACCCAACAACGATTCTTTCTCGCCTTGTAAAATAACGCTGCCGCGTAAAGGTTGCTGTGGCAATGGGGTTTGCGACATCAGCGTGAAGCGCACGCTGTAGTGCGCCTGTACCGGTTGGGGATATTGCTGATTGTCGCGGCGAACAGCAATGGGGCCATGGCGGTCAGACGCCAGCATTTCCTGTTGCAAATAAGCGCTACCGGTAGGCGCAATCGTGGCTAAGCGCACTGCCTGACGTGGAAAGGCCGGGTCGTCGGCGAGGAAGACGCCCTCCATACCTTGCTGAGCGCGTGTCAGGCGATCTTCGGGAATATAACCCATCACTCGTCCTTGAAGGGGGTCTATGACCCGTAACAGGGGCGTATCCGCGGTTACCCAGCGGCCAAGGGTGGTATCCCGGGCAATGTCACGCACTACCCCGGCTTGCGGTGCGCGTAGCACCAGGCGTTGCTGTTGCGCAGCCAAGCCCCGGTAGCGAGCCAGTGATTCCGCCAATTGCCTGTCG
>NZ_JAGFPF010000364.1:0-1671 GCF_025962695.1 Candidatus Symbiopectobacterium sp. NZEC135
GCTGCTCTGCTCCTGCATCACCGCGCGGGTTGTCTAGCATCCATTTCTGCGGAGAATCATACATGTCACACCAACACGATCGCACTCGAAGAGCGCTGCTTACCTCATTGGCCAGCTTAACTGTGGCGAAGATGGTTCTTCCTTCCTCCGCTAGCGCCAGCGCTGAGTTACCCCTAAAAGACCGACGCACTCTGGTCGCTTATTTATCCCGCAGTGGTAACACACGCGTCATCGCGGGGGTTATTCATCGCAGCCTGCAAAGCGATCTGTTTGAGATTGAGCCTGCCACGCCCTATCCGGATGATTATTTTCAGACGGTAGAGCAGGCAAAAATAGAACGCGACCGTGGCTTCAGGCCACCGTTAAAAAGCAGTGTCAGCAACATTGAACATTATCAAACGATTTATTTAGGTTTTCCTATTTGGGGGACAACCCTTCCCCCGGTGGTGCAAACCTTTCTCACTACCCACAATTTGGCAGACAAAGCGCTGGTTCCTTTTATCACCCATGGCGGATATGGCGTTGGTAACAGCGAAGCGGTATTAGCGACACTGGCACCCCATGCCAGACGAGAAAAACCGCTTATTATCGAATGCGATCAGGAGCGAAGAACCACGGAAACCGTGACCCGCTGGTTAACTACCTTCTCGCGCTAAATACCAAACGCGGGCGGTAATTAATGAATTCAGTTAATAAACCCTAGCGAATTAACGTGGCTAATCGAATTAATCGTGCTGCGCTATGCTTGCTGAATATCGGTAAAGCCGTTAACTGTAGGAGCGTAGTAATGCAAAAACGTTATTTGGGAACGTCTGGGCTTGAAGTATCTGCGCTAGGTCTGGGCTGCATGGGATTGAGCCAAGGCTACGGCCCGGCAACGGATACTCGTCAAGCCATTACACTCGTTCGCGCAGCCGTTGAGCGCGGTGTGACATTTTTTGATACCGCTGAAGTGTATGGACCCTATTTAAATGAAGACGTCGTCGGTGAAGCCTTGAAACCTTTACGCGATCGCGTGGTTATCGCTACAAAATTTGGCTTTAACATAGGCAACGACAATAAACAGCAGATGTTGAACAGTCGCCCGGAGCATATCCGTGAAGCCGTAGAAGGTTCACTACGTCGCCTTAAGACAGATGTTATCGATCTTCTCTATCAACACCGGGTTGATCCCGATGTCCCGATTGAAGATGTCGCGGGAACGGTGAAAGATCTGATAGCCGAAGGCAAGGTAAAACATTTTGGTCTTTCAGAAGCCGGTGCGCAGACCGTACGTCGTGCTCATGCAGTGCAACCCGTTGCCGCGTTACAAAGTGAATATTCCTTATGGTGGCGCGAGCCAGAACAAGAAATACTTCCACTGCTTGAAGAGCTCGGCATTGGTTTTGTGCCCTTCAGCCCGCTGGGCAGGGGCTTTCTGACTGGCACAATCAACGCCGAAACCACCTTTACAGAGAATGATTTCCGCAACGTGGTTCCCCGTTTCGCCGCAGAAGCTCTGAAAGCCAACGAAAAATTGGTGATATTACTGGCCGAACTGGCAACAGAACGCCGCACCACTCCCGCACAAATCGCACTGGCTTGGTTACTGGCGCAAAAACCCTGGATTGTTCCCATTCCAGGCACCACGAAGCTGCATCGGCTGGAGGAAAATTTGGCCGCCACAGTAAC
>NZ_JAGFPF010000365.1:0-1668 GCF_025962695.1 Candidatus Symbiopectobacterium sp. NZEC135
GCCAGCGCGATGCTCTGCACCTACAGTAAATAACGGAATCGGAGTATAATTAAGTCCCGCTGTTATGGCATACGGATCTTTCTGGCGATTATTCTTACCGAACAACGCAACATCATCGCCACGATAGTGTTCATACATCAGTTTACCCCCTAACTGCGGGTAGGCCGGTAAATAGGCTTCGGCACGCACGTCATAACCGTTGGCGGGGCGCTCATAATAATCAACAGCGTCACGCGATTGATGCCAACCGGTCAGGCCAAAATAACTGTTCACCGACAATTTCAGGTAGTCAGCCCAAGCCTCTGCGCCCACGCCGACCCGGCGATTCTTACCGGTAATATCATTATCAAAAAAGGTATTAACGCCGTACATCCAATTATCTTGAAAAGTACGGTAGCCGATACCGGTATTTACAGTATTACGGCTGTCTTTATTTCGTGCCCCTAGCTGAGTAAATAACATATTTTTATTGTTATCTTTCAACGGCACCAGTACGTCGACTGCACTGCCATCAAGCTTGAAATCATCATTGACGTTAAGCTGTACGCGAGCAGTACCGTACTGGCTCAACCACTGCTGTGCAGAGCTGTTGACTTCACTATTGGCCGCAGAGCGCGCCATCTGCTCTGCCGATTTAGCGGCATTTTTGCTGGATAGCATCGTCGCCCCTGCCATTGCCTGGTTTTCGAATCGGTTTTCTGTCTGAACTGGCGGTTGATTGTCTATGGAGAAAGGGGATTGCTTACGCGGCACTTCAACTTCATCGCCCGTCGTCAGGGCTGAAAAGGGTTTGGAAAATGTTCTGTACTGGTTGATTTTTTTAAGTTGTTCAACAGAAACTCCGTGCATTTTGGCAACAGTGTCAATGTTTTCTCCGGGGCCTAAAAGATAAGGCTCCGTTGAGGAAAAAGCAGGTGAGGAATCGGCTATAGCCGCCGCTATTGCCGGAGAGAACGATAGACTTAAGGGAAAAAACAATTGAAATAAGATATTAACCCATGCAACCGCAGTAACTTTTTTTGAAAAGAAACGTACTGTTGCCTTTTCCTGAGAAAAAACATTTCTTGCCATCTACAAAACCTACAATAAATTAATAGACGAAAATAATAATCGTCATAAAAATATCGATTAACCATTGCGGTGACAATCATATATTATTGATCAGGATTATTTTTAGGAATTTGATTTCATAACAAGAGAGATATATTTACAGTTATTTTAAATTCATTAAACTCATTACAATCAGCGTTAATTAAAAGTAATTTAAATACAGTTAAAACCTTAAAGTTACTATTTAAAAACAACAAAACTAAATAATATTCTTATTATCCACGCGCCGCAGCAATCAACGCCTGCCCCAATGAAAGACCGCCATCGCCCGCAGGCAAACGTCTCGGCTGTAATACAGTAAAATCAGTGAGTTCCTGACGCAGTAATGTGCTGAGCAGTCGGTTATGCAGAACCCCGCCGGAAAGCACGATAGTATGCGTATTCTCCTCACGCGCAACCTGCCGGGCTAACGCAGCCAGGCCTTGCGCCAGCGCCACGTGAAAAGCGTGCGCGCGCCGCGCGGGCGCAGCCTGATAGGCCAGCCATTCATGCCAGAATGTCTCCAGATCTAACAGATTGCCGACAAGCGGCATCGATACCGGGTGAGACTGGACATCG
>NZ_JAGFPF010000366.1:0-1667 GCF_025962695.1 Candidatus Symbiopectobacterium sp. NZEC135
AATGAGATAAACTAAAAAACCATCTTTATTACCTTGCCAAGAATATAATATAAGCGGTGTCGATAAAATAAACCGCTGAGCAATGAGAATGCAGGGTAATGGTCATTGTTACTTGCAACAAAATGAAGGCTTATTTACCATCAACTTAATGAAAAAATAATGAGACGTGTTTTCGATAAAACCTCATTTATTTGGTTGATTATGCAAAAACTAAAAAAACCGAACATTTCTTTCAGTAGAAACGTCGTTCGATAGGGATTAGCGGGGGCAGTGAAGGGAAGCGGGGCGGTAGACTGGAGGATAAGGTGGGCATAAACAGCGTGCGAAACACGCTCAGGATTAACACTGTTTCGATTTTGTTAAAAAAATAAGCGCTATAATCAACATAGCCAGTGATGATGCTGGCCATGAGAAGTGCTAATGCGCTCACTATTATCATGAGATTTATTATGAAAAATGTGTTTCCGTCTATTCTGATTTCGGCCTCTCTGTGCGTTTCCTTTTCCAGTATTGCATCGGCCACACTGGATGTAAAAAAAACGGTAAATGAAGCCATTGAACCTTTACTCAAATCACAAAACATTCCTGGTATGGCCGTAGCAGTGCTGATTCACGGCAAGCCTTACTTCTTTAATTATGGTCTGGCGGAGGTAAAACCTGCTCGCCCGGTGACAGAAAATACGCTCTTTGAGCTGGGTTCGGTCAGTAAAACCTTTAATGGCGTGCTGGGCGGTGTGGCGGTCGAGAAGGGGGAAATTGCGCTCAACGATCCCGCCAAGAAGTACTGGCCGGCGTTAAATACCGTTCAGTGGCAACACATTACGCTGTTGCAATTGGCTACCTACACCGCAGGCGGTTTGCCATTACAAGTTCCAGACGAGGTGACAACGCCTTCTGCGTTGCTACAGTTCTATCTGCACTGGCAACCACAATGGGCTCCGGGTGAAATGCGGCAATACGCGAATTCCAGCATTGGGCTGTTTGGCGCATTAGCGGCAAAAAATACAGGGATGACGTATGAGCAAGCAATGCAACAACGCGTATTTAGCCCGTTAAAACTCACCCATACTTTTATAACAGTACCTGACTCTGCCATGAAAGATTATGCGTGGGGATACCGAAATGGTGAGCCGGTACGAGTTTCTCCTGGTGCCTTAGATGCAGAGGCTTATGGTGTAAAAACGACATCGAAAGATATGTTAGCGTGGATGCAAGCCAATATGAATCCCGACCAGGTCACCGATCGCGTGCTGCAAAAAGGCATTCATATCGCACAGACGCGTTACTACCGCACTGATGCACTTTATCAAGGGCTGGGCTGGGAAATGCTCGATTGGCCTGGGCAGGCGGATAAGATAATCTCCGGCAGCGATAACACCGTGGCGTTGAGTCCGCAAAAGGTCATCGATAATCAGCCTCAACCACCTGTGGCTGCCTCATGGGTACATAAAACCGGTGCAACTGGCGGTTTCGGTGCCTATGTTGCCTTCATTCCCGAAAAGCAGGTTGGGATAGTGATGTTGGCTAATAAAAATTATCCTAACCCGATGCGCGTCAAAGCGGCGATGCAAATTCTCACTGCATTGCAATAACAGCATAACCCCAGTTCAACCGTTCAAACAGGACCGGGTGCGATAAACCATTAAGCGGCTTTATCGCATCTGGAT
>NZ_JAGFPF010000367.1:0-1663 GCF_025962695.1 Candidatus Symbiopectobacterium sp. NZEC135
CGGCGATCAGACGTTCAATCACCTGCGTAAAGGGGAGTGCCTCATAATCGTGATAGAATTTTTGTGCCAACCGACCCAGCTCATTCCATTTGAACCCTGTTTCAGGAAAATCAATGGGCTCACCGGCGGCATCCCGCGCCAGCCATTTCAGCACCAGTTCATTCCATCCCAACAGATAGGCGGCGAGGTTGTTCACGCTCATCATCGTGTCTTTAGCGTGTCCCGGCAGGCTTGGTTCATCCACAACTGCGGCAGGCACCTGCGCAAACTCCTTGCACAGCTTACTGAATTCGCCGTCGATTGCCGCCAACAACGCGGCTTTGTCTTGTGGAACCGCCATCCTCTTTCCCCGTCTTAACGCGAATACTGCTGAGCGATAAGACTACCGCACGTTGATATCCCAGACAGTGATCCTGCTCCGATACTAACGCGCGGACGTCGTGGCTAGCGCATGGATAGCCGGAAGCAAATCCGCTGGCGATTGGCACAACCGGTCTGCGCCGCTGCTGACCAACTCTTGTAACGAGCCATATCCCCAGCGTGCGCCAATCGATAACAGGTGGTTATGCTGCGCGCTAACAATATCTTCTTTACGGTCGCCGACCATGACCGATATGGAGGGCGGCAAACCCTGCTTGCCCACCAGATGCGCCACCAGCAGCCGTTTATCGTCCATGCTGCCATCCAGCGGTGTGCCGAGAATGTCGTCAAACAGCGCGCTGATGCCGATACGCGCCACTATCCGTTCCGCAAAAGGTTGTCGTTTTGAGGTGGCGATAAACAGCCGATGTCCCTCGGCGTGCAGCGTTTGAAGCACCGGCTCAATGCCCGGATACATCAATCCCTGAAGTAACCCGACGCGACCATAATGTTCACGATAGAGCGCCACCGTCTGCGCTACGCGATCGTCACCAAACGGTGCCAGCAGCGTCGCGACAATCTGATCCATCGGTGGCCCAATCAAGGCGGTGATGTCCGTCTCTTCGGCCATACGGTGCCCTTGCTGTTCCAGCGCGTAGGCCAGACTGGCGCGAATCCCCGGCACAGAATCCACCAGCGTACCGTCCATATCGAAAATAACATTCATCCCTTGTTCCTTAATCGGGTTCACCTGCCGCGTTTTTGGTGCCGACACCGGTCACCATTGCCGCACTGGCGACGGTAAACAACGCCATAATCCATGCCATGGTCCACGGCGTGCCATCACTTAACCACGCCAGCAACAGCGAGGAGATGATGCCGCTACCGTATTGCAATGCGCCGATCAACGCCGAGGCCGATCCGGTCATGGTCGGCACGGCGTCCAGCGCGGCGGCGGTGGAGGTTGCCGCCACGATGCCGTTCATCGAGAAGAAAACAAACACCACGATAGCCAGACTGCCGCCCCACTGCATCTTGACGGCCACCGCCATAACCAGCATGGCCAACGCTGCGATCCGCGTGGCGTATTTTACTAATATTTCCAGCGTAAAGCGCTGCACTACTGTGCGATTGACCAGACTCAGGGCCATCACCCCGAGAATATTGACGGCAAAAAGCCAGCCATAGTGCTGCGGATCAATGCCGTAATAACGGATGTAGACCAACGGCGATCCGGCAATAAACGCATAGGCCGAGACATAATAAAAGGTCACACACAGGGTAAACCGGCGATAGCTCGGGT
>NZ_JAGFPF010000368.1:0-1662 GCF_025962695.1 Candidatus Symbiopectobacterium sp. NZEC135
TGAACACAACTGGTCATTGCTGGTGCAGGCCGTTGACCACTGGCATGACGCCTCAGCGGCACTGATGCGCCCGTTTCGTCACATCCCTGACTGGCGCACCGATGATTTGATGATCTCATTCTCCGTGCCGGGCGGCGGCGTAGGGCCGCATATCGACCAATATGATGTTTTCATCATTCAGGGCACCGGTCAGCGCCGCTGGCGCGTCGGGGAAAAAATTCCCATGAAGCAGCACTGCCCTCACCCGGATCTGTTACAGGTTGGTCCGTTCGAGCCGATCATTGATGAGCTGATGGTTCCGGGGGATATTCTCTATATTCCCCCCGGATTTCCCCATGAAGGCTATTCATTGGAAAATGCGCTTAACTACTCGGTCGGCTTTCGGTCACCTAACGGGCGTGAATTAGTCAGCGGTTTTGCCGATTATGTACTGGCTCGTGAATTGGGGAGCTATCGTTATAGCGATCCCGATATTCCTGAACGTGAACACCCGGCCACGGTATTGCCCCAGGAGCTGAATGCGCTGCAAAAAATGATGTTGGATCTGGTACAGCAACCGGAACACTTCCAGCGCTGGTTTGGTGAGTTTATTACGCAATCCCGCCATGAGCTAGATATTGCGCCGCCGGAACCGCCGTATCAACCCGGCGAAGTTTATGAGTTACTTCAGCAAGGGGCCGCTTTACGCCGGTTAAACGGGCTGCGAGTGCTCTGCGTCGCAGAGCAGTGCTTTGTCAATGGTGAGTGCCTCGATACCCCACACCGTAGCGCTGCGCTCGCCCTGTCAGAGCAATTGACGTTTGAAGGCAGTGTGTTGGGCGAAGGACTGGAGGATCCTTCATTTCTGGCCAAACTGACCGTGTTCATTAACAGCGGTTATTGGTATTTTATGGATTAACTAATACCGTTATCCTCACTTGATACCGGTCATTTTTAATGACCGGTATCGATATAAACCTTACATTCTCACCGTCAACCATTTGTTTAATATCACAGTATTACTGTCTAACTAATATACACCTATAAAAACACCCTCCTTAAAGCTGTAATATTCCTACAGTAATACAGGGTGAACAATGTATTCATGATTTTCCTCACAAGAATATAATAAAAACCAACCTAGCTTTATTTATAACCGAAGGAAGAGTTATGAATAACCCAATGCATGTCACATCTGGTACTAACAATATAGCCCAATACATTCAAAACCATGTCAGTGGGAATGTAGCGCAAACGCCTTCTTGCCTAAATTGCTTCTTGGTCAAAATCATAAACATCATCACCCTCAACTTCTTAAAAAAAAACAAGGATGATGATTACAAAAAATTCGCCCTAGGCTTTACGTTTAATCTATTGCATGAGATTCAAAAAACACACAGTAGGAATAACTCCTATCATATTCCACATCGTATTGAATTTGAGTACTTAAATAACAAAATTCTTTTCGAAAGCAATGATAAAAATACCAAAGAAAAACAAATAACAAAACTCACGGTTGCAACGCAACAGGGAGAAACGTCTTGCAACACACTCAGCACTGAAATTTTTTCACAATTTTGCAGAATACAATTAGCTATTGATCGCAACATTTTAACTGAAGAGGAAATTAGCTTCACTGCGGAAGGCAAGCCTGATTCAAGCAAAATGGATGCTGCCACGGAA
>NZ_JAGFPF010000369.1:0-1660 GCF_025962695.1 Candidatus Symbiopectobacterium sp. NZEC135
TTTTATTGTTGATACGAAGTATGTTTCTGTTGCACTGCGACAGTGTGACAATTAATTTATTTTTTAAGCGATGCAGCGTATTGTTGTAATACAGTCGGTTTTTTAATAAAAGAGATTCCTCCTGATCGAGGCGGCCTTTCAGCAGCTTTATTGATGCTAACAAATCACTTTTGGTTTCAGCAATATCTACCAGCAAATCAACGTTGAAAGGGATTTTTTTGGCACGTTTTGCAATGTTGATTTCCGTCGCTGTATTTTTTACCGAAAGAAGATTCTGAAACGTAGGAATTAATTTGTCTCTTTTTTCCAGATTGCCATCACTTTTCTTGATGGTATTTGCGTAGTAGGTTGTGCTATTGGCGTTGAGTATACGTAGCATTTTATTATCCGGCGATGATAAATAAGGTACTGCATGAAGCGTAGCACGCGAATTTATCGGCTAATTACAAATAACGCTACGTTTATCTATCACTGGATATTCGGCCTTTTTAATAAGTAAAAAAAGCACACCAACTGCGAATCACCTGGAAGGTATAATGATGATAATTCACCACGATAAATAAGGACGATAATGATAATTTGATATTATGATCTCAGATCACAAGTATGTTTTTGTATGCAGTGTCAACGGTTATTAGTGCGCGTCGAATATTGACGTGCATGTTTATCTCCCCCTCTCTTGTTTTTATTTCTTTTTTCCTGACAACGGCATTATAGCGCAACATTCCTTGTTGATAATGATTCTCAATTGTAATAACGTGTTGACGCGGGAACCTTGCAACGTTCTGCCAGGGGCTGAGGTCAGCGTCACCGCGTGCGTAGGAACGGATTTTCAATCAACAACGGGTTTTCTTGATGATTGCGATTGATAAATCGCTTAGGGGAAGTTCGCAAAATAGCGATCCGTTTCACAAGATGTGAATATCCGCATGAGATCTATCAGGCGTGTTTAATTTCATCATTTAAGGTGACACGATGTTGGATGCTATTGTAACCCAAGCCAGTAACCCGCCGGAAAGACCGGCAGATTTCTCCTATTACTCCGCGCACCGGTGTGTGATTGCCTCGGGCATTTTTGAACGGATTTCACAACCGGCACAAACCGACGGTGATAATGGCCGATCGCTATGGCACAAGGTACAAGCGAGCATGGCGCGAGCGCGGGAACAAGGCGTTTGCGCTCCGCTTGTCGTCGGTGCCATCCCTTTTGATACCCGTCGTCCATCCTGCTTGTTCATTCCGCAGCACTACCATTTCTCCCTCAGACAGGCTGATGCCTCGCTGGCATTGATTAACAGCGCGAGCCCGGCGGCCACGATTACCCATGTGAACAGCCTGCCCGACGCTCGGCATTTTCAATCTGCCGTAGGGGCTGCGCTGCGTTGTGTGCGTCAGGGGGAAATCCGCAAAGTGGTGTTATCGCGTCTGCTTGAGGTGGACGTAGCACAGCCTGTAGATTGCTCGGCGGTGTTGCACAATTTGAGGGTGCAAAATCCCCATGCTTATCACTTTTCCCTGCCACTGCCGGAGGGGGGCGTTTTAGTCGGGGCCAGCCCGGAATTGTTGATCCGCAAAAATGCGCGACGCATCTGGAGCAACCCCTTGGCAGGATCAATTTGTCGTCATCAAGATCCGCTGCACGATAAACTTCAGTGTCAGC
>NZ_JAGFPF010000036.1:0-41195 GCF_025962695.1 Candidatus Symbiopectobacterium sp. NZEC135
GAGATCACATCATAGTGTGCAGGCCCGGAATGAAAATGGGCGCTTTCCGCGTCCGGCGTGATGGGTACGTACTGCATGTTATTCCTTTATCTGAATGATAACGTTATTGTTAGCATCCGTTGTGAAGACCACCATGTTCATGGTGTCAGGATAGCGCAAACGCGTGAACGTGAATACCGACAGAAGAGCGCGTTGCTGAATAAGCCGCGGGATTACTGATACCAGAAACGCATTAGAAGGGACATCGTTATGCCTAACTTACCTGATATTGCTTTTTTTCACACGCTCGCCGATGCCGCTGCAGAGCAGACCCTCCCTCGCTATCGTTCAGCGCAAAATCTTCATATTGGAACTAAACCCAAGGAAGGTTTTCGCTTCGACCCGGTGACCGATGCCGATCGAGAAGCCGAGCGCGCCATTCGCGCACTGATTAGCGCGCACTACCCTGAACATGCGATTTTAGGCGAGGAATTTGGCGCTGTTGGCGGTGGTGACATTCAATGGATATTGGACCCGGTTGACGGTACCCGCCCTTTTCTGTGCGGCATTCCCGTGTGGGGGACGCTGATGGGCCTACTGCATAACGGGCGCGCCGTTATGGGAATGATGAGTCAACCTTTTACAAAAGAGCGCTTTTGGGCCGATGGGATTCAGTCATGGTATCGGGGTCCCTACGGTGAACAGGCGTTGCAAACGCGTAAAAATCTACCGCTGACACAAGCTATCCTGCACACTACATCCCCCGAACCCATTCCGAGTCACCCTACAGTACATTTTCAGGCACTGACGCAGCACACTCTGATGACTCGTTATGGCGGAGAGTGCTATGCCATGGCCATGTTGGCTGCCGGTCACATCGATATCTGCGTGGAATATGGCCTGCAACCTTACGATATTGCCGCGCTGATCCCCATTATTGAGCAGGCAGGCGGCATCGTGACAACCCTTGATGGCGGACGTCCTGAAGGCGGTGGGAATATTGTCGCGTCAGGCGATCCGCAGCTTCACCAGCAGGCATTAGCCATACTCAATGGCTGACCCGCGTTAGTGCTCCTTCCCGCCTTCCAGCAGGCGCGCCCAGCGCGCGCCGCCATCAACCTGTTCGATAATCAGCTTTAGGGTCATGGTTAGCGGCACCGCCAACAAAATACCGATCAGCCCCAACAATCCCTGCCACACCAACAGTGAAATCAAGACCACACTGGTGGCAATGTTCAGTTTCCGACCACACAGATACGGATCAACAACCCAGCCTAATATCAAGTTGATGACCAGAAATGCCGCTAGCGCCGCCATACCGGTACTCATACCGTTAAAAGCAAACGCCTGAATGATAGGCGGCACGGCAGCCAGAATAGATCCCAGCACGGGAATAAAATTCAACAAAAAGGCCAATACGGCCCAAATAAAGGCAAATTTAACCTGCAAAATGGTTAACAATACCCAGATTGCTACGCCGTTTAACACGCTCATCAGCGTTTTGAGCATCAGATACTGCGTTACACTGTCGATGCCACGGCGCACAGCGTTCATGCCAGACGATTCCGCGCGAAACAACCGCTGGATTTTCTCTACTAATACCGGCACCTCAATCAGCATGAAAATAACCGTCAGAAACACCACCAATGCCGATGAAAAAAAGCTGGATACATGACTTAGCATGCGGGTGATCAGCCCAAGGAATTGCCCCGGGTCAATCAGCGACATTGCCGCTTCCGGCGATAGCGTTAGCCCCAAGTCCTGCAACGGCGCCATGCCAATGGTAAGCTGACGCGTCAGCAAGCTACGCATTTGCAGACTCATTTGATTTAACTCGGGCAATGCCGCCACCATCCTCAGCAGGACGTAAACCAACAGCATCAACAGGACGCCACCCAGCAACACCACGATCAGAGGGCGTGGCAAGCGAGTACGACACAACAGTGCTACCGCTGGCTCAAGCACGATAGCCAAAAACAGGGAAAGCAGGATAATGGAGAGGATGGATGCCGCCAGATGGATCCCCATCATGACGATAGCCAATGCGGCTAGAAGCAACATGCGGTTCAGCAACATATCATCGGAAAATACAGGTGTTTTCATGGTGGCCTGCTTAGGGGTTGTAACACGACGTTTAAATCCTGCCGCACGCAGTAAAATCCTTTTTTGAAAATGCGCGTCGGAATGTCTGTTCTTCAACAAAAAATATAGCGGCTTTTCACCGCAACGTCGTTTTAACCGTTATTTACCCCAGTGCGTTCTGAGGTAATCCACCGCGGGTACCGTTTGAGGTTGATGGAGAAAACCTTCACGAAAGAGCACGCTGCCTTTCACTTCCGGCAGCGATTCATTGAGCGACAACTGTCGCCGCAGCTCAGGCACGCCGCCATCTCGCGCCCAATCAGGTTCCTTTTGTGCAGGCACACCGACTTTATACAATGCAACACCAATATAAAGACGCGTTTTTGTTGGCTTTACCACATCCGCCCACCATTTTACCAGTGTGTCATAACGGACGATTTCTCGTGAAAAAGGCCAGTAGATTTGCGGGATGATGTAGTCAATCAAACCGCGTTCGACCCACAACCGGGTGTCCGCATAAGCGATATCATAGGCCGCGCCGCCGCGCGTATTAGAACCGCGGGCATCATTTTCTGCGTTGCGCCACACGCCCGCAGGGCTAACGCCAAACTCAACCTGCGGCTTAACCGCTTTGATCGCCATCGATATTTGTTCAATCAATAGCAAGGTATTATTACGCCGCCAGTCCCCTTTGGTGGCAAATCCCTGTCCATACTGCCGATAGGTAGCATCATCTTGCAAACGCGAAGCTGGCGTTTCGTAGTAGAAATAATCATCAAAGTGGATGCCATCCACCGCATAGTTGTTGATCAATTCCACCACCACATTGGTGATCCACTGACGCACTTCAGGAATACCAGGATCCAACACAAACCGATCGCTTGCTGTCCGTATCCACTCTGGGTGCAGGGCATAGACACTGGAAGGAGAAGCACCAAGGGTATGCCGCAGCGCGGTCACCGTTTTCGGCTGGGTATTACTGGTCACACGGTAGGGATTAAGCCAGGCGTGAATGCGTAGTCCGCGTTTATGTCCTTCAGCCAACATGAAGGCTAAAGGATCGTAACCGGGATCTTTGCCCACCACGCCGGTTAATACATCAGACCACGGCAGTAACGCCGAGCGATATAGCGCTGTGCCATCCGGTTTTACCTGAAAAAAGACCGTGTTAACACCCAGGTTGACCAGATTATCCAGCTTGTCGATCAGCGCCTGTTTTTGTAACGCAATACGGCGCTCATCGGACAGTTCATCACTCGACGCGGGTGTCGGCCAGTCAAGGCCAGAAAGCGTGGTCAGCCAAACGCCCTTTACGTTCTCCGGCGCAGCCGGAGAGACGCGAACGGGAGGCTCAACCACGGCGGGAGGAATGATTTTCCCCTTACTACTGCACCCAAGCACACCACACACCAAACACAGCAGAAAAAAACGACGTCGATAACTCAGCATGTTTGGGCAATTCCTTGGCAGTCGAAAGGGCAATCAGGGGTTCAGGTTCGGTATTTTTCCACCAGCGCTTTGGCAATGGCCTCCGTTTGCGCATCAGCATTGCCTTCGATATCCGACGGGCGGAAATGCATCTGAAACGCGCTAATGGTCAACCGCGTTTCTTTATCAAGCTCACCGTTTTGTGGAATTTTATCATAACCATATTGACGCAATGTTTTCTGAATCGTCAGCACGTCCGTCGGCGCACTCGGCTGCCGTCCGGCCAGATACTTGTTCACCGTAGCATCATCAGGCCAGGCCCCCACCCCCATATCCGCAAACCGCTTCCAGGGGAACAATTTTCCAGGATCCTGTTTGCGCAGCGGTGCAATATCGCTGTGCGCCAGCACATTATCCGGCGTGATGTTGTTACGCTTGATAATGTCTTTGGTCAGCGCAGCAAGCGCGGTGATTTGCATTTCATTGTAAGGATACCAGGTACGAACGCCAAGCATGTTATCGGTAAACCCGAGGTTAACAATTTCAATGCCCACCGAAGAGTCATTGAGATTTATCCGGCCATTCCAACTACTGACACCCGCATGCCAGGCTCTCATATCTTCTGGAACCAGTTGCATCACGACGGGTTTGTTATTGCGCAGCGGTGGATTTTTCGCAACCAGATAATGTGCGCTGACCTGCCCCTGGGTTAACACCTCTAGCGAACGCGCATCATTCAGCGCGGTGTAATGTAAAATCAGAAATCGGACACGCTCATTCTGGCCTTTAGCCGGATGCGTGGTATCTACGATGTAATCGCCGCGATCGACTAACGTTGAGCGCGGCGTAGTACATCCGGCAACAATCAATGCGAGCCCTCCCACGGTGAGCAATTTCAGCCAGTGTGGGCGAGTAGTTGACGAAACAGAATTGAATACCATAGAAAAATTCACCTCCTTGGCGATCATTAACAGCAATAAACATCACAATAAGCCACTAAATAGGCGATTTGTTCTATTAATGATTACGCGGTTACTATTAAATCATCGCTAAACCATTGCGTTATTTAATCGTTTTATAGCATTTCCAAGGATTAATTACTCTTTTCAGCACTAAAAAGTGACATTGTCACCTTAAAAGTTAACCCTATTGCATGAAACGTTTCTGTAAGACAGACATAAAAAAACGGGAGCCGCCCGGCCCCCGTCATTTTATTCGATGCTAGAGTGCACGCTGTCGCGTTTCTTTTCCCAGCAGCATGATAGCAAAGACAGCCAGCAGTAGTGCCAGGCTAAACAAGGCAAAAATGCCGCCAATAGGCACTGCGCTTGCCACCAAGGCACCAACCAATAACGGACCAAAGATGCCACCGATACGCCCCACTGCCGCGGCCATTCCTGCACCGGTAGCGCGAATGGCTGTCGCGTATTGTTCTGGCGTGTAGGCATACAGCGCGCCCCAGGCCCCGAGGTTAAAAAACGACAGCAGTGAGCCAGAGAGCAGAAGTTGTGGCGTACTGGTAGCGATGCCAAAGAAATAGGCGCTGACCAACGTTCCCAACAAATAGACCACCAGCACGATTTTTCTCCCTGCGCGTTCAATCAGCCAGGCAACGGTAAAATAACCGGGTAACTGTGCCAGCGTCATCACCAGCACGTAACCGAAACTTTTCACCATATCAAACCCTTTGAGCATCATCACACTCGGCAACCACAGGAACATGCCGTAATAGGAGAACACCACGCAAAACCAGACAATCCACAACATCACGCTGGCACGCCGCTGTTCAGGAGCCCACAGTGCGGCGATCTTGTGGCGAAAAGCGCTTTTTTTCTCTTTCTGACTCAGTTGCAGATAGTGCGGCGAATCCGGCAAACGAAAACGCAAGTACAGTGCGTAGAAGGCGGGCAACGCACACAGGATCATGGCACCGCGCCAGCCGACGCTCGGCAAGGGGATAAGAAAATAGGCGATTAACGCAGCCAGCAACCAGCCCACGGCCCAAAAGCTTTCAAGCAGGACCACCACGCGTCCTCGCACTTCCGGGGCCACACTTTCACTCACCAGCGTTGATGCCACTGGCAGTTCACCGCCTAAACCCATGCCGATAAAGAAGCGCAACACCAGCAGGCTGCCGAACCCCCAGGCAAAAGCGCTTAATCCGCTGGCGATGCTAAACATCAACAGCGTGATCATAAAGGCGGATTTTCGTCCTTTACGATCGGCATAAAGTCCGAAAACAAATGCGCCAACCGCCATGCCAATGGAGTTGACACTGCCGATCAGCCCTAACTGCGCGGCGGACAGTCCCCACTCCAGCTTTAGCGCCGCCAGAACAAAGGACAATAGCCCGACATCCATGGCATCAAACAGCCAGCCGGTGCCACAAATGAGCAATAACTTATTACTGGATAACGCACCCTGTCTTACCTGAGATAAAATCATGATATTGTTATGTCATCGTTAATCACGGTTTGTTTAGCATACTAAACACGCTTGACGCTGTCATGTAGCTTTTTTATGCAGACAGCACAATTTCACCTTAAGGCGGAGTGATACCATGACCGAAAAGGCGATATCGAACGCCACGCCTGCCCACTATTCTGCGGCTGACCAGCGTTTTCACAACGTGCGCCCCAGCGTATACCTGCATATGGGCTGGCGCGAACGGCTTTCGGTACTCCGACGCCTGCTGTTTACTGCACGATCCCGTATGCCGGAGCAGCGTTTGCCAGAAGTGACGCCGAATTGGCGGGAGTTTCTCAGGCCTGACAGTAAGACCCGCGTTATCTGGTTTGGTCACTCCAGCCTGTTACTGAACATGGCAGGTGTCACGGTGCTGATCGATCCGGTATTTTCCGCGTCCGCAGCCCCCTTTCCTTTTCGCATCAAACGCTTTCAACCGCCCGTGGTCCCGATGGAAGCGTTACCTGCCATCGATGCGATCGTGCTTTCACACAATCATTACGATCATCTGGACCGCGTAACCATCGATTTTTTCCGTGATAAGAAAACCCACTTTTTTACCCCGCTCGGCATGGGGAAAATCCTGCAAAAATGGGGGATCGCCGCAGAACGCATTACTGAGCGAGATTGGTATGAGGGATGCACGTGGAAGGCGCTGACATTGACAGCGACGCCAGCGCGTCATGCCTCCGGTCGCACCCCCTTCGATCATAACCGCACGCTCTGGTGCTCCTGGGTGCTGCAAAGCCCGCATGAAACGCTGTATTACAGCGGAGATTCTGCCTACGATGATCACTTCACGGCAATCCGAGAGCGGTTTGGTCCTATCGATCTGGCTTTTGTCGAGAATGGTCAATACAACCGACGCTGGCCCGATTCCCACATGACACCGGAACAAACCATTCAAGCGGTACGCGATCTGGCGCCACGTACTTTTATGCCGATTCATTGGGGCATGTTTACGCTGTCATTGCACCATTGGACCGAGCCGGTACAGCGCAGTCAGCCGTTGGCCACACAAAACGGCATTCAGGTGCTTTGCCCGCGTCTGGGGGAAGTGGTGGACAGTCATTCAATATCGACGCCTCCGCTGTGGTGGATGCCCTTTGTGCCCGAGAAGACGTCGCCCCTCCTCCCGCCAGCATCGCGAGGCACCGTATACACGGAAAACGATAGCCCATAGAAAAAAACCGCCCCTATGCGCTGATAAACCCAAGAAACGGCGTTGATAGGTCAAATATTTAGTGGTTTTGTCGTTTCTTTATCCGTTTGACATCGCCATTTCCGGTTTAAAGTACATTTTATAGTAAACTGATTTGATTTCAGATTTTAACCTTCCATTTAATAAGGTCTTTTTCTTGGCAAAATCATTACTACGCAGCGGAAGTTTGGCCGATTTTTTTGCGCTGGGCGAAAATGGGCAACCGGTGTATGCATCGGCTCTTCAATTGCGGGAAACTCTGCGTTTACGGCGACAACAAACGATCGCTGACTGCCTGGCCATTCCGCAGCCTAATGAAACGGGCGATCGTCTCGATTGGTACGCTCCCGGCGAAGGAAAAGTTACCTCATGGATGGCCGCTGGCGAGGCGGAACGGGAGGCGGCGCTGGAACAGTTGCAAACCTGCCTGACCACCGTTGCAGCGCTGAGTGAACGCGCATTAGCGTCAGACAGCGCGGCGCAGCAACGATTTGGGGCCCTGCTCGCCAAGGCATTCCAATTTCCCGCCGCCAATTACGTTTATCTGGTCGGTGGCCGCCCCGTCATCACCTTTTGGGGTTTTATTAATCTTGACCAAAAACCTCGAACCGACACCTTAGAATGCCTGCGCGAAGCCTTGCCGGTCATCACGGCACAACCGCTGGTTGATCCCATTGCCCCGCCTATTCCGCAACCCAACGCTGCCGCCGTCTATGCGGAGACGGCGTCGTTACCGGTTGAACCGGAGAGCGACGCTGATGACGTGCCCAAGGTGGCAATCCCACCCGTTCCACCGACGCCACAAGGGAAATCGGCATTGCGTCGCTGGTGGTGGGTTGCACCGGGCGTGGCACTCGCGGGGGCGCTGGTATGGCAATTCCGCGCTGGCGTACCCAGTAAACCAATCACTGCCGAACCGGTGGTCGCACATACGCCGGAAAAACGCGTGCTGCCAGCCACAGAAAAAGCCAAAGACGCTGACGTTGTCGCACAAAACGCCACACCGATAGCGCCACCGCCTGTTGCCGTTGACACACCGCCAGAAGCAGAAAAAGCGCCTGTGGTGGCGCATCCAGAAACCGCGCCCGTGGTGGCACAGAAACCCGCTCCAGTTCCCAGCACGCCACCGGTTGAGACAGTCGTAGCAGAAGCCAAACCGGAAGAGGCCAAACCGGTAGACAAAAATGCGCTGGTGATGCCGCTGTTATCGGTCAAGCTGGGAAAAACCGATTTCCTGAACGGCACCTGGCGCGTGACGGCCGATACCAAAACCCCGACCATTGGCAAACCGTCCAGCCTGCGTTATCAACTCAAGGATGGCCAGGGTACAGTGCGCCTCACTCACGGTGATGGCGTCACTTGCCGCGCCAACGTCACTGCCGGTTTGATGCAATCGGGCAACCTGATTATCAACAGTCGGGTGAAAGCCCGCTGTAGCGATGGGTCACGCTATCAAATGCCAGAAATTGTTTGTTCTCAGGGGGCCAGCGGCCCGGCTGAGTGCTCAGGCCGTTATGACGACGACAACCTGATCCCTTTGACTTTCAAGCGTGAGAGCGAATAACCCTATGCTGGCCACGATTACGGACTATAAACAAAAGATCACCCTCATCCAGGACAGCGGTCTGCAATTTTTGGATTTTGCGCTTAAACCGGCTATCGATGCGCAAGGTCCGGGCAAGTTCGTTCGCAAGACGGCAAACGGCCCGCTACTGCGCTTAATCCTTAATGAGGAGAACGGCAAATATCTCCTGCCTGCCCCACTGGGAGCGGTGCCCGAAGTGGTACGCCCAGAATCCAGCTTCTCGCTGGGCCAATCCCTGCTGCTATTGAGTAATGTCTGGCTGCCGCTGCCGTTTATGCGCTTCAACCCACCGCGTACCTTTATCGGTGGCCCGGATAACTGGGCGCGCATGAAAGTCGTGGCTTTGCCAAGACCGGATCAGGACGGTAATACTCACCGTATATGCATCGTTTTCGATACCAAAGTCTATCCTGACGGTGAGGAGAACGAACTGCTCGCCCCGACCGAGAGCGACATTACTGCGGGTTTGAAGTTTACGCTGGCGTATCACAGTGAAGAGTTGGGTGAGTTCCTCGATTTAACCTGGGTGGATGGCTGGCTGCGTGAAGTCTTTACCCAGCATGCCACCGAGCGTGAACAGCGCAGTGAAGCTGACCAGCGCACCGCATTGCGAGGTTTTGAGTATCAGGCGCACTATCTGAACCTACTGGATATGCTGGGCAAGCAACTGCGGATCCCGGAAATCACGCTGATTGCAGGCACACGACAAGAGCCGGATATCGCCGTTGATCTGATTCTGGATGTGGGCAATTCACACACCTGCGGCATTTTGGTCGAAGACCATCCAGAAGCGCACAACGGGCTCAGTCAAAGCTATGAGCTGCAATTGCGCGATCTGGAACAGCCGCATCAGATCTACAATGAGATGTTTGAAAGCCGCATTGAATTTGCGCACGCGCAGTTTGGCAAA
Organism: Candidatus Symbiopectobacterium sp. NZEC135; assembly: GCF_025962695.1. NCBI lineage: Bacteria > Pseudomonadati > Pseudomonadota > Gammaproteobacteria > Enterobacterales > Enterobacteriaceae > Symbiopectobacterium > Candidatus Symbiopectobacterium sp. NZEC135. The sequence goes on from NZ_JAGFPF010000036.1 coordinate 9,652, forward strand.
CCCAATTTCTCGCTCGAAAGTGGCCGCGAAGACGCTTTCCTCTGGCCTTCCATCGTGCGCGTTGGCCGGGAAGCCAGCCGCATGGCGTTGGCGCGTCTCGGCACAGACGGTGCCAGCGGTCTCTCCAGCCCACGCCGCTATCTGTGGGATGAAGAGAGCTACGCCCCCGGTTGGCGGTTTAGCAAAACCGTCGGCAATGCCGCGCTGGAACCGCACGCCATTGCCGCACCGTTCACCCATTTGATCAATGATGACGGTCAGCCGCTGTTTACGGTGCCGTTCGACGATCGTCTTCCGGTATTTTCCGCACAATATAGCCGCAGTTCGCTGATGACGCTGATGCTGTGTGAATTACTGGCGCAGGCATTAAGCCAGATGAACAGCGCGGCACAGCGCGCCAAAATGATGAATGACAGCGCACCCAGGCGCCTGCGTAATATCATTCTGACGTTGCCCTCCGCCATGCCAAAACCTGAGCGCGAAATTTTCCGCCGCCGCATGCAACAAGCCATTGGTCTGGTCTGGAAAGCGATGGGATGGCACCCGGCGGATGACGGCTTCAATACCGAACAAGAGAAAGCCGCCAGTCGCTTCCCCGTACCTGACGTGCAAATGGAATGGGATGAAGCCACCTGCGGCCAGATGGTCTATCTCTACAACGAAAGTCAGGTCAATTTTGGTGGTAATACCAAAGCGTTCTTTGCCAGTCAGGCGCGTCCAGACCGGGTGCGCGACGCCGATGAGCAGCCGGGACAAACCCTGCGCGTTGCATCGATTGATATCGGCGGTGGCACCACCGATCTCGCGGTGACGCAATACACGCTGGATGACAGTATCGGCAGCAACGTCAAAATCAGTCCGTTGCTGATGTTCCGCGAAGGTTTCAAAGTGGCGGGCGACGATATCTTGCTGGATATGATCCAGCTCTACGTGCTGCCAGCGCTGCACGCGTCACTGAAAAAAGCCGGGATCGCTACGCCTGATAGCCTGATGGACAAGCTGTTTGGCAACGCGGGCAGAATGGATGGTCAATCGACCCTGCGCCAGCAATCCACCCTGCAAATCCTGATGCCGATTGGGCGTGCCATTCTCGAAGCCTATGAAGGGTTCGATCCGCTCGACATGAGCGCCGAACTGGAAGCCAGTTTTGGTGAACTGTTGCCGCAACGCCCAACCGGCAAGGTGCTTGACTATTTGAACGGCGAAATCCAGCGTGAGCAACCGGAGGAGGCTGCCGCGTTTGATATCCTGCACACGCCGCTCATCGTTCGGTTGAGCAAGTTGCACGGCGAGTTCTTATCCAATCGCATCAGCATCACGCAAAATTTGCGTTCGCTGTGTGAGGTGGTAGCACTCTATGATTGTGATGTGTTGCTGCTTACTGGCCGCCCGTCGCGCTTCCCCGGCATACAGGCACTGTTCCGTTATCTTCAACCGTTGCCTATCAGCCGCATCGTATCACTGGATGGCTACCACACCAGCGATTGGTATCCGTTTAATAAATTCGGTCGCATCGAGAACCCGAAATCCACGGCAGCGGTCGGTGCCATGCTGTGTTTGTTGGCACTGGACCTGCGCCTGCCGGGCTTTTATTTCAAAGCGGGGGATTTCGAACCCTATTCCACCATTCGCTATTTCGGCATGATCGATGCTAACCAGCAGTTAACGCAGGATAACCTCTACTACAGCGATATCGATCTGGACGCCGCCGATTTTGAATTGGATAAACGCGGCTACTTCTCGGTGCGCGGCGGTATTGGCCTTGGTTTCCGCCAATTGGACAACGAGCGCTGGCCCGCTACGCCGCTTTACACATTGACCATTATCGATCAGCCGCTGGCCCGCAAGCTTGCCGGTGACAGCGTGCTGCATCTGCGTCTGGCGGTCGCGCGCGAGGCGGGGCAACCTACGCCAGAACGTTTCGAAATCGCCGACGCCACGCTGCAAGATGGCAGTAAGGTTCCGCTTCACTATCTGCGGCTGCGGCTCAACACGCTGGCTGACAGCGCGAGTGGCGCAACACACTACTGGATCGACAGCGGGAGCGTATTCAGCAAATGAGAGCACTGACGCCAAAACAACTTTCGACCCGGTTAACTACGCAGTTAACTGCTGCATCAGAAGGCATTGAGCAAGCCATTGAGTGGGTTGAGACTAACCGTTCCCGTTCGCCGCGTTTGGAGATGGAAGCCGATACGTTAACCATCAAACTGCGTCGTCATCGCAATAAAGCACAACGGCTGGCAGACAGCGCAGGAAAGGAGATGGCCATTGGGCTGTTCGGTCAGGCGCAGGAGGGCAAAACGTACCTGATTTCCGCGTTGGCTGCGGGTGAAAATGGTCGATTGGAGAGCGATCTCGGCGGCCACACCCTGGATTATCAGGCACATATCAATCCAGAAAGCCAGCTCGCCGGGCTGGTCACCCGCTTTACCCGTCAGCCAGGCGTAAAAAACGCCACCTACCCGGTTCAATTGCTGTTGTTAAGCGAAGCGGACATCGTCAATATTCTGGCGCAGGCGTATTTGTCCACGGCGGTTACACCGCCATCTCTGCGTAGCTTGGCCGAAGATGAACAGCAACTCATCGAGCAAATGGCGCTGTTGGCGATGCATCGTCAGCCAGAGACAATCCCGGGATTCAGCAGTGACGAAGTCATTGCCCTGTGGGACAGCCTGGCGCGTCACGATGGTAAACGGCAAAAATGGCTTGAAACTCACTTCTGGCCCGCCGCTATCGCCCTTACCCCGGCATTGACCATTGACGATCGGGCGCGGCTATTCTCGGTGTTATGGCAAGGCAAAGAAGAGTACACGGCAGTCTATCGCCAGTTTGCGCATACGCTACAGCGCCTGAATTACAGCCATAAAGTGTTGGCACCGTTAAGCGTGCTGGTCGATGACGTTTTGCTGCCGACCGATGGCATCATGAATCTGTCAACCGTCGCCTATCTCAATACTTCTTCCGATCCCAGCGTGCATGTGCGTCCGGTCATCAGTAATCGGGCCAGCAAACCGGTTGAGTTGTCTCTGGCGGAGCTGGCTTTCCTCGCCGTTGAACTGGTGGTGACGCTACAGTCACCGACGCGCGAGCCGCTGTTTGAACAAGTCGATCTGCTGGATATTCCGGGCTTCAATCCACTCAGCAACGTCCATGCCGCTTCCAGTAGCGATCGCGAGCACGGCGCTGTGCAACGTTACCCGGTGCTGATAAAAAATCTGCTGCAAGCCAAGGCCAGCTATTTACTGGAACGGTACACCGATCAGCACGCCATCAATCTGTTGATGATCTGCACTGCGGTCGATCGGCGCGCCGATGTTAAAGCGGTCGGCAAAGCGCTCGACTACTGGGTGAAACAGACGCAAGGTGAAACCGCGCAGCAGCGCAGTCAGCATAAACCCGGCTTAATTTGGGCCGTGACCAAATTCGATCAACGAGTCATACACAACACACACTACGATGAAGGTGTTCAACGCTACGTGGGTAATCCGGGGGAATCCTGGGGAACCATGCTGGCAACGGACGATCGCGGTGTAAAACGTATGGCTAACTGGTTGAATACCGAAGTCAAACGGGAAAACAAGCTGGCACGACTGTCAGAACAGTTGCAGGACATGCAAAATGAACTGTTCGAGCACATTCTCGGCGGCTGGTATCAGTCTGATAGTGAAATTTCTGCGATGAGAAAGCAGAAAGTGGCCGAATCGGTGTTGAAATCACTCCAGACGCGACCGGGCGTACACGGTGAATTGCTGGAACGCATGTTGCCAACGCGGGATGAGTTACGCCGCCTTTACCAACAGCAGCGTCAATCTGGCGTTAGCCATGTCGCCCATCCCGCCCTGGATAATACCAGTGCCATGACCCATGCCGATCCGTTTGGCATCGGCATGGATATCGATTTATTCAGCGACGCACCGCTGAATGTGACACAGGCCGATGAGTCCCAAACGCCGAGTGATGTGGATACCAATGCGGCCTTTGCCAGTCAGGTCTTGCGCTTTTGGATAAACCATATGCGCAACCTGCCGGACAACGCACCGCTGGTCGAATTGCTCGGGTTGGGTAAACCGACGTTGGAAATGCTGATGGAAGAAGTCATCACCGCCGGTCTGCGTCAAGGCATCAATCAGGCGCTGCACGCAACGCTGAACCAGGACGATCACCCCAGCGCCTATACAGACAATGAAATTGACAGCCAGGTTTCTCGCGCCCTAACGGTGCTCGGCGATTATATCGCCTGGTTAGGTTTCCAGAAAATACCCGAAGAACAGCGCCCGGAAAGCCGCATCAACCGTGGTCGTAAAATCTTCGCCAAGCCGGAAAAACAGGCCATCAGTTGGGGGGCCGCCAAGCGATTAACCAAATTGTCACTCACTCCCACCAATAATACGGCATTTTACGTGTATGACTGGCTGGTTGGGTTGAATGCCTTGATTCTGCAAAATGCCGGGCATTCTGCCGGTGGAGAACTGGATGCCGAACAGCGCAAACAGTTGGGTGCCATTCTGCAAATTTTCAAACCAACCCCTTCTGGCGCAAAGTAAGTGCCCCGCCCCTGCGCTGAGCAGGGGCAACATCTACATATCAGGCCGTTCACGGGTGGTTTTCAATATGGGTCGCGTTCATCTCCATGGTGGCGAATAATGATGTGTGCGAGTTATCAATGATGTAATCGCGCAGTCGTGTCAGACTGACATCGTAATCAGACACGCAGCTCACGGCGTAGTACAAATCATTTTCATCTGCCATCGCGGCGACATAGCGCTCAACGGTACGCTTGATATCGGATAACGTCATTTCGAAAGCCGACGTTGACGCCTGCGTGGCTTTTGCCTGTTCCAGAAGCGGTACACAGGCTGCTTTCATCATCTGGCTTCTTGGCGATTGCGTCGACAATACCTCACAACGCCCGAATTTGTTGACGTGGCATTTTATGATGCCACTCAGCGTTACCACGCGATCGCCACGTGTCAGCGCCGCCATCGCATGGTGTACCTGCGCTTTATCTTCAGGATCGCAGGCGATCAAGTAGAGGCAATTGGCGTCAGCGATATCCTCAACGGGACGGCCCTTGACCGACATGCGTTTCGGATCGAAGCACGCCATGCCTGAAGCCTGTGACGATGAGGTAGGCGGATCAATACCCAACAGCACAGTAGCGCCGCGTCCTCTGTCGTTAACACCACCGTTCCCGCCCGTAAAGGTATTGAAATAGCGTTGATCCGACGCGTAAATAGCCAGTTTTTCCGCCGTTAATGTGGCAAAGGCATCAAGACTGTCACGGTGTGACAGACAACATGGAGTCCCATCAGGCCCGTATTCGATATCGATAACCCGCCAGTGGATGTCCTGATACCCATAGCCTTGCAACTGCCTATGAATAAAGGACTCCATCAGCAACCCTCCTGCGCCAAGTGAAATCAGCGTCAGCGGTTGCTCCCGGTTGGGCATCGTCTGCCGGATATGATTAATCAGCGTATTGATATAACTCACCCGACTGCGCAGTGAGGAGACATCCTCATGCTCACACCAGAAGAACCGATCCTGAAAACGATACATCAAGTGTTCATGCGGCCTGAGGTGGGTTTGCTTCATCACTGCATCGGGCGTCAAAGCAGCAGGCTGCCGATCGCGGGCATAAAGGGGTAACAGAGCGATAGATTCGGAAGTCACGGTTGGCAACATGGCGATATTCGGTGGAATTCAGTGAATTACACGATAACAGTTGCTGGGTTAGCCCGCGTTGTAAAATCCGATATCCCACCGCATCAGACGGTGGGAATTTGTGTCGTCATCGAGAAAAACACTCAGGCAAAGAAGCCACTCAGCAACCCGACGCCAAGCAGCGCAGAGCCCGCGCCGATGATGCGCGGCCACCACACGCTGCGTTTCGCCGCCAGCATGGCGTAGCCCAACGCCAGCCCACCGATATGCAGCAGCGCCGTCGCGACCACCATCCCCGACAAGGCAGCGAATGAGTGAGATAACTCTGCGCCATGCGCCAGCCCGTGAAACAGCGCAAAAGCACCGACCAGCACAGCGCCGGAGGCGGCTGACAGCTTCATTTGCATGGCTACCATTAGCCCCAGAACCAGCAGCGACGCCGCAACAATATGTTCAGTGGCCGGCACAACCAGCCCCGCCATCCCAATCAGTGCGCCCACCAGCAATAGGCTGGCAAACGAGATCGGTGCCAGCCACCATTTTTGGGTATTCATAGCGCTCCACACACCGACCAGCGTCATGGCAAACAGGTGATCGAGGCCGGTAAGCGGGTGGATAAACCCCTGCATAAAACCGGTCACATGGTGGGCGCCATCATCAGCGCCGATATGAGCAAAGGCAGCAACGGGCAAGGCAAACAGTGCAGCAGTAAACAGTACCTTCATTGGGTTATTCATTTTCAATTCCATTAACAGGTTGGGAAGACAGATAGCAACGCAACCGTTTTACCCAATGCAGAGCAATCAGATTATGATTTAAATTAATTTTGTATGAACTATGGTTTTTAATACCGCAGTAAATATAAATATGGAGGTAAAAGTAAGATAACCCACGGTTAAAAGTGCTAAATATCGAATAAATGATAATGAGTCATTTTATCGATACCAATGCAGTGAGATAAAAAAAGCGTTATACCGTTTGTTGATATAACGCCTTAAACGTGTCGTAGATTGCGCTTAGCGGATAGCGCGTTTCAAAATGCGGTTGGCGTTGCTATAGAAATCATCGGCGACCTCATTAAGCGACCCTTTACCGTAATCAAGGCGCTGAACGCTGGTGGTCCACAATTGCACCAGTTCCTGGTTCTCCATGTAAGGGGATACGGGCACCTGAGTGGCTGGTTGTTCAGCCGCAGCCTTATAGGCATTCGCCAGCAGGTTGGTCGGTGTGATCACCCCACTTTGTTCCAGCAGCGTTACCGCTTTCGGGTTTGCCGGCATGCCGTTTTGTAACGCTAAGGCCTTGATGCCTCCCGGGTTAGTCAACAAGAAGCCGATCAGCATCGCAGATTCTTTGGGATATTTGGTATTTTTACCCACCGCAAACAGCGAAGACGGCTTGGTATTAATCGCTGAGTCTTTGGCGTTACTCAGCATGGGGTATGGCCCCGGTTCCAGCACCGTCTCTTTTGGCATGTTGCTGGCGTAGGTGTAGATAGCAGAATCCCATAAATACATGCCACCCATTTCACCGTTGATCCACGGACGAATCTCATAGACGTTGGTACGACCGAACGACGAGAAATAACGCTGATCGGGTATCACATGGTTATCCACCAGTTTTTTATAGAAGCCAAACAGTTCACGCACCTGCTCGCGATTATAAGCCAGGCTTTGTTTACTCTCGGCAATCATATCGATGCCATATTTCTGCGCCATGTAGGCGCGCCCTAGCGTCAGAATATCCAGCACGTCAGAAGAACCCTGTGCTACGCCGAAGGGATAGAAATTGTCACCCAACGCTTTTTTAAAGGCAGGCCCGGCCGCAAACAGTTCATCCCAGGTTTTCGGGTAGGCAACCCCCGCTTTATCCCACGTGCCTTTGTTATAGATAAACCCACGTGACGTCATGGAAATCGGCACTCCTTGCAGCTTGCCCTTCACTTCACCGGTTTTCAGATACTGGGGCGGGAAATCCGTTAACGCCAGCGCATCGCGCTGTTTATACAGATCGTAAAAGCCATCACCGTTACGTGAAAACTGTGGCAACCAGTTCCAGTCGATGCGGATCACATCCGGTTCTTGCCCACCCGCCATCTGGGTTGACAGACGCGACAGGTAACCATCCCAACCGGCATATTCGGCTTTCACTTTGATCTCAGGGTGCGCCTTTTGGAAGGCGTTTATGGCGGCCAAGGTAGCTTCATGACGCTGATTGCCCCCCCACCAGGAAATACGAACTTCAACCGGATCGGCAGCATGAACGGCAACGCTGCTGATTGGTAATGCGGCACATAACAGTAGGATACGAGGAATACGATGCAAGACTTTCGTCATAATAGAACCCTTAGTTATAGTCATTGTGCTGGTATCACCCACACAGCAGAATATCGTGGGTACTCTATTCCATCGAAAAACATAGATTTCATCGAAAAACGTAGGGTCGCGCTGGGCCGTGTGTCCACCTCGCAAGCGACAGCAGGGTACTCGCAGTTTGTGTTCGGTGGCCTCCCATGACTATTTGCAGGTTTATTGTGGGCAGGACATGATGGTGACGCCCCGCCCAGTGTATCCGTCAGTCAGGCAGCTTAACGGCAAGATCGGCAATTTTGACCGGCTGTTCCAGTCGCAACGAGCGGTTAGCAGCAATCCCGGTCAGGATAGAACGCGCGCCGTCGCGATAGTCCGCCGCACGCTGTAGCGGATCGGGATCGGGCGTGCCAAACAGATCGTTCAACATCACCAGATCGCCGCCGCCATGCCCACCCGCCTGATACACCACCGGCACCTTGTAGGGGGCGTCAAACATCGGATAAACCGTGATTTCACACTGATCCAGTGCGCCTTCGTCCTCTTTCTGCCCACCGCCGTTGACATACGATTTCTCAACCAGCTTCATCTCCAACCGCCCTTTGCTGCCGTTGAACACTACGTTCAGCCCTTCCCAGGGCAGATAGGCATTGAGCGAGTAGGTCATGATCGCTTTATTTTTGTAACGCACCATAACGCCCATCACGTCTTCTATATTGATGCCGTCATCAAATACGCTCTTATCGCGGTAGTAGCCATCCTCATGTTCGGCATCCAGATACAACGCCGTGAGTTGGGCGCTTTCACTCATGTTCAAGGCAAACGGATCGTCCTTGGCCGCTTCGTTGTTATGCGAACGCGCATAGAATTCGGTTACGCCCCGTGCTTCCGCGTTGGCCTTGCCGTAAAAGCGTAAATCGCCCTGGGCATAGACCGTTTCCGGTTCAGAGTGCAGCCAGAAATTCACCAGATCGAAATGGTGGGTAGATTTGTGCACCAACAGCCCGCCGCTGTTGCGTTTGTCGCGGTGCCAGCGACGGAAATAGTCGGCGCCGTGCTGCGTATTCAGCAGCCATTCAAAGTGCACTGAGAACACATCGCCTATCACACCGGAAGCAATCAGTTCACGAATCTTGCTGTGATGCGGCGCATAGCGATAGTTGAAGGTAACGCGCAGTTTGCGTCCGGTGCGGGCAATGGCGTTGATGATGGCCTGACATTTCTCTTCGTCAATCGTCATCGGTTTTTCGCTGATCACATCGCAGCCCAGCTCCATCGCCCGAATAATATAGTGATGATGGGTACGATCGATGGAGGTCACAATCACAATATCGGGTTTGCACTCGGCGATCATGGTCTCAAACTGGTCAGCGCTGAAGCATGGCACCGGCGCATGTCCCCACTCGCCAATCATTTTATTGGCATACTGCATGCGCGTTTGGTTAGTGTCGCAAAACGCGACAAAGGTGCTGGTTTGTTGGTAATCCCTGGCGATTGAGGTTAAATAAAGGCCGGCACGCCCTCCGGTGCCAACAACGGCATATTTTTTCTTCATTCGTATCATTCCTTCTTTTCTGACGTTAACGCAATGTACCGTCGCCATTTTTCGAGCACGTTAACCAATATCTCGTGCGCTCATTGACAACGCTTCATGACTCTTTGCTATGCTGGCACCATGCATGACAACCACAGCGCTGTAACCTGATGAATGTGCTTCCCCCTTTACGCTTGTTGGAGGTCAACACGCCATTGATCTGGCACTGGCCGCATTTTCTCGAGGTGATTGACCTCATTGCCCGCTATCGCTTCAACGGGCTGATCGTGCATCAACAAAATATCCTGGCGTTACTGGCGCGCCCGCCGGCGCATAACAAAAACCCCGGGATTGAAAACCTGCATCACGAACGCGAAAGTACCTTAAGCTACTTGCAACGGGTGTCACACCACTGCCAGTCGCGCCATATTCAACTGTGGATCCAGGGTGAAGCCTTTCCCGGTGACGCCAAAATCAAGCAAAAATTTCCTGAATTCTTTCTGGACGATGACGCTGTCGCTAATAACGCCTCGTTTCTGACGCGTTTTTACAGTGAAACCGTGGACGAGATGCTGGCCGCCCTGCCGGACATCAGCGGGCTTATCCTCAGCCTGCAAACCCCGACATTTCATCCCGAGCAGTGGAAACAGAGCATGAAAGTGCTGCACCGCATTTTGCGCCTGCACGGTAAAAAACTGGTGTTGCGCGATTACCTTGATGACAGTTGGCCGCGTCGCCAGTTGCATAACACCCTGAGCAGCCTGCCGGATGACGTGCGCGTCTCGATGAAAGCCACGGCGATGGATTACCGCCCTGGATTTGCCAATAATCCAGAACTGACGTCTTTTCCCGGCAATAAAAAATGGATCGAATTCGATTTGTGGGGCATCGACTACGGCTGGACGCTGCTGCCCTGTATGCTGGTGGACGAAATTCAGGGGCGTTTGAGCTGGGCACATGCCGTGGCGGGCGATGAACTGGAAGCCATCAGCGCCCGCATTAGCTGGGAGTGGATCAGCAACAGTTCGCTGTTGGAATCGATCAATGAAATCAACCTGTACGGGTTGGCGCAATTGATCAACCACGCAGAGGGCGGTGAACTTCATGCCGCGGCCCTTTTTCAACGCTGGTTGCAGGACAACCATGCTGTCAATGCCACCGCCGTTACCAGCAACAATGCCGCAGGCAAACGACTTGATAGCGTGCAATCGCTGTTTTTCAACAGCTATGACTGGATGTGTAAGACACCGTATTTCCTTGGACGCTTGTTGCACCGCCATAGTCAATTACCCCACACCCTGGAACAGGCTATTCCGTTATTGCATGCAGAAACCCGAAGCGCCAACTGGACTCACGCTTTTCAACCGCTATTCCCAACAGACGACCGTGAGTTAGGAAGCCATCAATATGAGCTGGTGGCCCTTGAACGCCAGCAATCTCATTTCTTTGCCCATCATCTACGTCAATCCGCGCGTGAAATTCACCACGCCAGACTACTACCTGAGCCGCTCTGCGCACGGTTGGCCGCCAGTTGGGATTGTGCCTGGTGGTATACCGAACTCTACGACCACGCAAAACAACTGATTGCCGACGCGCTCTTTACCCTAAGCTACGGCGGTACCATCAGCGCCCGCGAACAACACTGCAATGACGCCCAAGCGTTTGCTGAAAAATTGCATCACTGGCTGGCGCAGCATCAGTACGACTATCCGCACTTTTTGCCCATGCTGATGGCACCCGCGCGTTTGCACCAACTCGCCGAATCTTGCCGTCATCCCGCATCCAATTGAATGACCGTTTCAGTGAATGGATGTCAGCATAAGCGTTGCACTCATCGGGTGAAACGCTGTTTTGAAAGGGAGATTCGGCGAAAAGGGAATATGTCACCAAGTTGTGAGAGTTATCGCAAATGCTTCGGGTTATAGGTGATTTACATCACATTTCCCTGACATTAAAACGTGACGTCATTCACTTTTTCCGTCGTTTTACGTGATGACGATCTCAATTTATTTTCATTCGTCAAGGGTGTCGGCAATAATGGCGGTAACAACGGGATATACCGCATCGAGGGACCTGAATCATGGCACAACGCTTTTTATTGGATACCTTATCCACACCGCTCGGGGATTTATTGATTATCGCCGATGAACAGCAGCGGTTACGTGCGGTGGAGTGGAAAGAATATGAAGAGGGATTATACCGTCTGCTGGCTCGGCGTTATAAAAATGATCCTTTCGAGTTAACAGAAGCGGTCGACCCAGGCGGATTAACCCAAGCACTCGCGCGTTATTTTGCCGGGGACTTGCAGGCGATCGATTCGCTTGCGGTTGCCAGCCTCGGTACACCGTTTCAACAGCGGGTATGGCAGGAACTGCGTAAAATTCCTTGTGGCACGACCATTACCTACGGTGAGCTGGCGGCCCGCCTCGGCTCACCCACGGCATCCCGCGCAGTCGGCATGGCGAATGGCAGCAACCCTGTCAGTATCGTCGTCCCCTGCCACCGCGTTATTGGTGCCAATGGTGCATTGACTGGTTATGCCGGCGGAGTGCAACGTAAAGCGTGGCTACTGGCACATGAAGGAGCGATTGCACAGCAGGGCGCGCTATCGTTATGTAATTTATGATATATCGCATGATCATTGATATTGCGTAAAACGGTGTGACAGCTATCGTTTTTCTTTTAATGACACGCTATGCCCCCTATTTATTCGTTTGATATACGAATGACGACACTTACCATCACCGATAAAAGCTGTTAAAATTGACCGATATCAATTATCGACTGAGCAAAGTCTATGATCCCGGAAAAGCGAATTATTCGGCGCATTCAGTCTGGTGGTTGTGCAATCCATTGTCAGGATTGCAGCATCAGCCAGCTGTGCATTCCTTTTACATTAAATGAGCACGAGCTCGATCAGCTCGATAATATCATTGAAAGGAAGAAGCCGATCCAAAAGGGACAAGCGTTGTTTAAAGCCGGTGATGAACTGAAATCACTCTACGCGATCCGTTCTGGGACCATCAAAAGTTACACCATCACCGAACAGGGTGACGAGCAGATTACCGGTTTCCATTTGGCGGGCGACCTGGTCGGCTTTGATGCCATTGGCAATGCCCAGCATCCCAGCTTTGCGCAGGCGTTGGAAACCTCTATGGTGTGCGAAATCCCTTTCGAGACGCTGGACGACCTTTCTGGCAAAATGCCGAATCTGCGCCAACAGATGATGCGTCTGATGAGCGGCGAAATTCGTAGCGATCAAGACATGATACTGCTGTTGTCGAAAAAGAACGCTGAAGAGCGTCTGGCCGCGTTTATCTACAACCTGTCGCGCCGTTTCGCCCAGCGCGGTTTCTCTCCGCGTGAGTTCCGACTGACCATGACGCGCGGCGATATCGGTAACTACTTAGGGCTTACCGTGGAAACCATCAGCCGTTTGCTCGGCCGCTTCCAGAAAGGCGGTATTCTGGCAGTGAAAGGGAAATACATCACCATCGAGAATATTGACGCCCTGTCAGAACTGGCCGGAACCGCACGCGCAAAAGCCTAACCTATTGCCGGGTCATTGTTTTTATTTTATTGATCCGGCTCTCATCACCAGTTGTTAAAAGCAATTCCCATGAGGTACTCTTAATTACCGGCTGTAAGGTGACAGCTGTTAGGAGGACCTATGGCAACATATCAGAACTTACTGGTAGCTATTGACCCGAATCAGGATGACCAACCCGCGCTGCGACGCGCAGCATACCTGGTTCAGCGGTTAGGCGGTCGTATCAAGGCATTCCTGCCGATTTATGATTTCTCTTACGAAATGACCACCGTGCTCTCGCCAGACGAACGCACGGAAATGCGCCAGGGTGTCATTGAACAGCGAAAAGCATGGATTGCAGAACAGTGTGCCTACTACATTGAAGCCGGTATCCCTATCGATATCAAAGTGGTATGGCACAATAAACCCTATGTCGCCATTATTCAGGAAGTGCTCGCCCACCAGCACGATTTAGTGTTAAAAATGGCCCACCAGCACGACAGGCTGGAGGCAGTGATTTTTACCCCGCTGGATTGGCAATTGCTGCGTAAGTGCCCCTGTCCGATGTGGATGGTGAAAGACCAACCCTGGCCCGACAATGGCCGTGCACTGGTCGCCGTTAACCTCGCCAGTGAAGATCCTTACCACGATCCGCTTAACATTAAGCTGGTGTCTGAAGCGCTGGCCCTCGCCAAGCAGGTCGATCAAACCGAAGTGCATCTGGTCGGTGCCTATCCGGTTACCCCCATCAATATTGCCATTGAACTGCCGGATTTCGATCCCGGCGTGTATAACGATGCTATTCGTGGCCAGCACTTGATTGCCATGAAATCCTTACGCCAGAAATTTTCGTTGGACGAACGCCTGACGCATGTCGAAAAAGGGCTACCGGAAGATGTTATCCCCGATCTGGCGGAGCACTTACAGGCGGGCGTGGTGGTGTTGGGCTCATTGGGACGTACAGGACTGTCGGCGGCCTTTATCGGCAACACCGTTGAACACGTTATCGATCACCTTAAATGTGACCTGTTAGCCATCAAACCCAATGATTTTGTCTCCCCGGTCACCCTTGATGGCGAAGGTGAGGATACCAAAGCTTAGCGCCACAAGGTTATAATCTGCTTCTCTGGACGAAATCGACCTGACGGCCGATTTCGTTTTTTTATGCGCGAGCAACCGTCACCGGACACCTTGTGCCGTCATCTCGTTTATGTTGCCAAACGGTTTAACGCATTTTCTCGTTTATGCTTGTCTTAGGTAAGAAGAGTCAACACGCTATTGATACAGGAGACCGACCATGGAAGTTCAGCAAATCCTACACACCATGACGCTGGAGGAAAAGATAGGACAGAAAATCATGCTGGATTTTCGCCTCTGGCAACGGCAGGATATGATCGAGCCCAACAGCGTCATCGAGAACCTGCTGCGCGTCCACAATATCGGTGGCGTCATTCTTTTTGCCAACAATCTAAAAAACAAAGCACAAATTAAAACACTGACCACATGGTACGCCTCACTGCAAAGCCTTTCTGGCGTCCGGTTGTTTATCGGCACCGACAATGAAGGCGGGAACGTATTTCGCTTGCCGCGCGATAAGTACTCCCCGTTTTCAGGCAACATGGCGCTGGCCGCAGCCGTTACCGGCGGTGGCGATACCCAACTGGCCTACGCGCAGGGCGCACGCATGGGGTACGATTTGCGAACGTTGAACATCAACACCAACTTTGCCCCGGTGGTTGACGTGAACAGCAATCCGCTCAATCCGGTGATTAATGTGCGCAGTTTTAGTGATGACGTTACGACCGTCACCACACTGGCAGAAAAAATTTCAGCGGGCATGCAGCAACAAGGCGTGATGACGGCCTATAAACACTTTCCCGGTCATGGTGATACCTCAACCGATTCCCATACGTCTTTGCCACGGGTTGATCGCTCGCGCCATGACGCCTTTGCCATTGATATCGCCCCCTTCGCGCACGCCATCGAAAACGGGTCTGCCCCCGATATGATCATGACCGCGCACATTCAGTACCCCGCGCTGGATAACAGTCAGATCACGACCTGCAACGGTGAAAGCATCATTGTGCCCGCCACCATGTCACGAGAAATACAGAGTAACCTGCTGCGCGAACAACTGCATTATCAGGGTGTCACCATCACCGATGCGTTGGACATGGGCGCGATTGCTGACCACTTCACGCAACAAGACGCACTGGATGCCGTATTTAAGGCCGGTGTGGATATCGCGCTGATGCCCGTCAGTATCACGACACCGGAACAGGGCGCCGCACTGTCAGCCCTGATTGCCCGCGTGGTTGAGAAAGTGAAACAGGGCGAGTACAGCGAGGCGGAAATCAACGAATCCGTAGCGCGTATCCTCACGCTGAAACAGCGCTACCAGCTGCTGGGCAACGCCAGTGGCCCGACGATCGCTGCACCCAACGACGATATCGAAACCCTGATTGCCGATCGCTCCATCACCGCAGTGGTTAATCAACAGGGCACGCTACCGCTGCTCAATAAAAACTTACGCTACTTTATCTTGACGCCCTGGATGGAACAGGCCGATGGCATCAAAATAATGATGGAGCAATACGGCTACCCTCACGTTGATGTTGCCAAGGAATCGCAATTAACCGATGGAGAGATTCGCCAGCGGATAGCACAATGTGATGTATTTCTACTCGGCACCCTCTCCACGCGTTTTACCCCAGTAGAAAAAGACGGTATTGCAACACAGGAAAACACGCTGCAAAACGATACTACGCGCTACCTGGACTGGTTGCGCTATGCGGGGTCGCTTGCCAAAACGCGGGTACATTTGTCACTGCGTGCACCCTATGACATCGCTCTTTATGCCAATGACGTTGAGGCTGCCGTCGCCAGTTACGCTTATTTTGGCTGCGACAACGGCGTGTGGCGCGGAAAATCCATGATATCGCTAGCGAAAATTCTGACAGGAAACGCCTCTCCGCAAGGCAAGCTGCCGGTGGTGGTGTGGAAAGACTACGACGCTGAAACCAACACGGGTACGGTCGCCTTTCCGCGCGGTTTTGGTTTGAGCTGGTAAACGCACCGCCAATAAAAAAGGGCAGGATTTCCCCTGCCCTTAATCAATACACTTTCCGTTATAGCGCTTTCAGGATCGCTGCCACGCTTTCTTTGGCATCGCCAAACAGCATTTGGGTGTTTTCCTTGAAGAACAGCGGGTTCTGCACCCCGGCATAACCGGTGTTCATAGAACGTTTAAACACAATAACATTCTGTGCTTTCCACACTTCCAGCACGGGCATTCCCGCAATCGGACTGCCCGGATCTTCCTGTGCCGCCGGGTTCACCGTATCGTTAGCACCAATGACCAGCACGGTATCGGTGTCAGTGAAATCGTCATTGATCTCGTCCATCTCCAGCACCACGTCATAAGGCACTTTGGCTTCCGCCAGCAGTACGTTCATATGGCCCGGCAAACGCCCGGCAACCGGGTGGATACCGAAACGCACTTTGATGCCACGTGCACGCAATTTGGCCGTGATGTCATGTACCGGATATTGCGCCTGTGCCACCGCCATACCGTATCCCGGGGTAATGATCACCGACGTGGAGTTCTTCAGCAGTTCAGCAACGTCTTCCGCCGACGCTTCACGGTATTCACCCACTTCTTCGCTGGCGCCAGTAGAAGAACCATCAGTACCGAATCCGCCAGCAATGACGCTGAAGAACGAACGGTTCATCGCCTTACACATGATGTAAGAGAGAATCGCACCCGAAGAACCGACCAGCGCACCGGTAACGATCAGCAGGTCGTTGCTGAGCATAAAGCCCGCCGCCGCCGCTGCCCAACCGGAATAGGAGTTCAGCATCGACACCACCACAGGCATGTCGGCCCCACCGATAGATGCCACCAAATGCCAACCGAACACCAGTGCAATGGCGGTCATAAACAGCAGCGCAATGCTCTGTCCTGCCACGCCGCCGCTCACAAACAACAACAACAGCAGGAACGACACCACCAGCGCGGCCAGGTTCATCTTATGGCGATGCGGCAGCATCAGCGGCTTGGATGAAATAATGCCGCGCAGTTTACCGAAGGCCACCACGGAACCGGTAAAGGTTACCGCACCGATAAAGATGCCGAGGAACACTTCCGTCAGATGGATATTCACCATCACCGGATCGGTGATTTCACCGTGATCCAGGAAGCTGTTAAACCCAACCAATACCGCAGCCAGACCAACGAAGCTGTGCAGAATGGCAACCAACTCCGGCATTTCCGTCATTTCGACTTTACGCGCCAGGTAGATACCGACAGCACCACCGATCGCCATCGCGGCAATAATCCAGCCCACGTTTCCGGCATTCGGCCCGAGAATGGTGGCAATCAGCGCAATCGCCATCCCGGTAACGCCAAAGATATTCCCCTGACGTGATGTTTCATGTTTTGACAGCCCTGCCAGACTGAAAATAAACAAAATAGCGGCAACAATGTATGCAGCTGTAACCAATCCTCCAGACATGTGTTACCCCTTAGTTTTTACGGAACATTTTCAGCATGCGCTGGGTGACGGTGAAACCACCGAATATATTGATGCTGGCAATCAGTACGGCAATGAAGGAGAAGAACGACACCCATCCGCCATGACCGATCTGCAACAACGCCCCCACCACAATAATGCCCGAAATCGCATTGGTTACGGACATCAGCGGCGTATGTAGCGCATGACTGACGTTCCACACCACGTAGTAGCCCACCACGCACGACAACGCAAACACGGTGAAATGCGATAAAAACTCTTTCGGTGCCACATTGGCCAGCCAGCCGAACAGCAAAATCGCCAGCGCCATAAAGGCGTATTTCTTCCAGGGTGATGCCGGTGCGGCGGCCACTTTCGGCGCCGCAGCGGCCGCCTTAGCCTGTTGCGGCTGAGCAGAAACCTGAATCGGCGGTGCCGGCCAGGTAACATCCCCTTCTTTCACCACGGTAACACCGCGGATCACCACGTCATCGAAATCAACGGTGATGGTGCCGTCTTTTTCTTTGCACAACAGTTTCAGCAAGTTAACCAGGTTAGTGGCATACAGCTGTGAGGATTGTGTCGGTAAACGGCTCGGCAAATCGGTGTAACCGATAATTTTCACGCCGTTCTCGGTAACGGTCACCTTATCGGCCACGGTGAGTTCACAGTTGCCACCGGTTTGTGCCGCCAGATCGACAATCACGCTGCCCGGCTTCATGCTCAGCACCATCTCTTTGGTGATAAGGCGCGGTGCTGGTTTTCCGGGGATCAACGCGGTAGTCACGATAATATCGACATCTTTCGCCTGCGCGGCGAACAGTTCCATTTCCGCTTTGATAAAGGCTTCGGACATTACTTTGGCATAGCCGTCGCCGCTGCCCGCTTCTTCTTCAAAATCAAGCTCAAGGAATTCGGCGCCCATGCTCTGCACCTGTTCCTTGACCTCTGGGCGGGTGTCGAACGCACGCACAATCGCGCCCAGACTGCCTGCTGCACCGACGGCGGCCAGCCCGGCAACGCCCGCACCGATCACCATCACTTTCGCAGGTGGTACTTTACCCGCAGCAGTGATCTGACCGGTGAAGAAACGGCCAAACTCATGGGCAGCCTCCACAATCGCGCGGTAACCGGCGATATTGGCCATGGAGCTCAAAGCATCCAACGACTGCGCGCGAGAAATACGCGGCACGGAATCCATTGCCATCACGGTGACTTGACGCTCTGCCAGTTTTTCCAGCAATGCCGGATTCTGCGCGGGCCAAATAAAGCTCACCAGCGTGCTGCCTGCACGCAACAACGCCGTTTCATCCTCCAACGGCGCGTTAACTTTGAAAATGATATCGGATTGCCAGACATCCGCCGGTTCCGCAATCGCTGCGCCCGCAGCAGCATAAGCGGCATCATCGAAACTGGCCAATTTGCCCGCGTCACGTTCTACTGAGACCTCGAAGCCGAGTTTTAGCAACTGTTCCACCGTTTTCGGCGTTGCTGCGACACGCGCTTCATTGGCCAACCGTTCTTTTGGTATACCAATACGCATACTGATTCCCTATCGCTTATTTATACGAAGTTTTTATTGTCACCCCACCTGATAACTCGATTGCCCAGCAATGCTTGCGCAACGTTCTGTTATCAACAATCACAAGGCAATGACATATAACCTACTGAAAATGTGATCGATGATCCATATATAAAATCACTTTCCTGCAAATGCTTAGCAAACTTCGGCGAATGGCTCGAATTCAGGAGAAAAGCCGCCGCTATCTACCTTGTTTTTATCATTATCTTCCAAAACGTATTTAGCGGTAATTCACAAAACTCGCTTGTTACGAGGTTGTTATTACTGACAATCCTTATAAATCTCACTTATCGCATGCAAATTATCATTAATGGGTATTATTCCCTTTTTTATGCCGCGAATGCCTTAGCCCCTGACGATACGCCGCCGCCAGATAAAATGCAGAGGCGAACGCGCTGATTACGTGCCATAATCGGCACCACGTTGTGTCATCAGGTGATGACGTTTTATGTCGCAACTTCCCTGCGTCAGGCGAAAGGATTTTTTATGAAGCTGAAGACCCGCGTTATCGCGTCTACCCTCCTCTCTCTCGCGGTTTTTTCTGCCCACGCGGCACAGGAATTGACACCCGAGCAGGCTGCTGCGGTAAAACCGTTCGATCGAATTTCGTTTAGTGGCCGTTTTGACGCCATTTTTGACGCGGTGGCAGAAGCGTCAAAACGTGCTGACAAAGCCGGCGCTGATGCGTTTTACATTCAGGCGATTAACGAACAAAACCGAGGCAACAGTCAGACGGTTTATGTCGACCTGTACCATAAAGAAGCACCGAAAGCGGATGCTACTCCAGCACAGCGCACCTTTGATGGCATTCGCGAACTGCCGCAATATGACGCTTACCATCTGGAACCGTTTGATACCGTCTCAGTCAGTGGGTATTTCTCTACCCAACCCGACATCAATGCCGCCATCGCTAAAGCCGCTAAAGAGAAGAATGCAGCCTCTTTCTTTATCGTGCGCCAGGTCGATATCAACAGCACCGGCACTAACCAGAAAATCACCGCTTACGTCTATAAAGCCGATGCGCCCAAGCGCGTGGTGCAGAGCACTGACGTGATACCCGCTGATTCTGACGCGGGCCGCGCAGCGCTTGCCGCAGGGGGGGAAACCGCAGCTAAAGTGGAAATCCCCGGTGTTGCCATGTCTGGCAGCCCGAGCCGTAACGTGGGTAATTTCTACGAAACGCAATCATCTAAAGGCGGACGCTATACGGTGAATTTGGCCGATGGCAAAAGTGTTCAGGAATTGAACAAGGCCACCGCCGCGCAGATGACGCCTTTCGACTCGATCACCTTCCGTGGCAACTTCAACGGAACGACGGATGTGTCAGAAGCGGTGGCAAAACGTGCCGCCGACAAAGGTGCCAAGTACTACCACATTACCAAGCAGTGGTTTAATAAAGGCAGCAATATGACCATCAGCGCAGATCTGTATAAATAACGACGTGCTGGCGTTTTGCTGCTGAAGTGACAGATTCCCGCCAAGGCGGGAATCTGCTTTTAAGGGGACAACGAAAAGCAAATAATCAGTTGTTGGTATCCAGTTCAGGGAACTGTTTGACCAGGTCATCAATCGCTTTGATTTGTTGCAAGAAGGGTTCCAGTTTATTCAACGGCAATGCAGACGGGCCGTCGCATTTCGCATTAGCCGGATCCGGATGTGCTTCAATAAACAACCCTGCCAACCCAACCGCCATGCCTGCACGTGCCAACTCAGTGACCTGACCACGACGACCACCGGAAGCCGCACCGAACGGATCGCGACACTGCAACGCGTGAGTCACGTCAAAAATCACCGGGCAGCCGCCAGACACTTGCTTCATGACGTTGAAACCCAACATATCCACAACCAGGTTGTCATAACCAAAGTTGCTGCCGCGATCGCACAAAATAACCTGCTCGTTGCCACCTTCCTTGAACTTGTCAACGATATTGCCGATTTGTCCCGGGCTGATAAACTGCGGTTTTTTCACGTTGATCACCGCGCCGGTTTTCGCCATTGCCTCAACCAGATCGGTTTGGCGAGCCAAAAACGCCGGTAACTGGATCACATCCACCACATCGGCAACAGCCTGCGCCTGCTGTGCTTCGTGCACATCCGTTATCACCTTCACACCGAAGGTCTGTTTCAGTTCCTGGAAGATTTTCATGCCCTCTTCCAGACCCGGTCCACGATAAGAATGAATGGAGGAGCGGTTAGCCTTGTCGAAGGAGGCCTTGAACACGTAGGGAATGCCCAGCTTTTGCGTTACGGCGACGTAATGTTCGCAAATACGCATGGCGAGATCGCGCGATTCAAGCACATTCATGCCGCCAAACAGGACAAACGGCGCGTCGTTGGCAACAGGAATATCACCAACCTTGACCACTTTGTTCTTCATGCTATTACCTTATCGGAGTGATTAACATTAAAAAAATGCATTAGTGCAATACAATATGCTTTTGCTCTATCGAGTGAATTTGCACTTTGATCATTTCGCTGACCGGATCCTCAGGGCACTGTTCCACGAAGTAGCTTAAATCAGACACGGCGATATGATCGCAGTCCAATTGTGCGTAGATCAAGCCGCGATCGCGAATTTCATAAGGGTCTTCCGGATCGAATTGCAGCACGGCTTCGCTGGCCCGCAGCGCAAGTTCCATCTGCTTCTCTTCCATCAGCGCCACTTTTAACGTATCGAGCAATTTACGCACAATCAGCACGTTTTCCGCTTCATCCAGATCTTCATCCATCAGTTGCGTCGACGGGCCAATGTTACCTTTAAGCCACACATCCAGCACATGCTCGCTCAGGGTATCGCCATTAAGCGGATTGATAAGCCACATCTCGTTATCCATCCAGTCCGCGCGCAAAATCAACTGTGTTGGGAAAATCACCGGCATCATGGGCAAATCCAAGGCGTGAGCGATATGCAGAAATACAATTCCCAGCGATACCGGCATTCCCTGACGGGTTTCCAGCACCTTATCTAACCACAGCGCATCGGATAAACGGTAAACGCCACTGGCACCGCCAAATCCCCAAGTGCGGTAAAACAGCGTCAACAGCATATCCAGTTGTTGATCCTGATCCAGATCGCGGGGAATGGTTTTACGCGCTTCGTCGACCAACTGTTGCAGTTTCTTACGTACATTCAGGGCGGAGAAGTCACTTCGCACTCTCTGTGAAACTAAAATAACCCCTTCACTTAACGGCGACTGATTGAATTCAAAATCCGCAATAGAACTCATAGTTATTCCATCAGAAATGCGAGTTTAGTGATTGCTGCCTGTGCAATCAGAAAGAAACACACCAAGGCAAGGATAAACGCCACCCAACGCAGACTCAGGCTACGTTGGCGCCGACCCAGCGCGATGTGTCCCAGTAAAATGTAAATGATAACGCCAAACAGCTTCGCCGTCAGCCAGCTTTCTTGCGCAGAGAAAGGATAAAAGCGATTGATAACGATCAGTGCAATACCGCTCGCTAACAGTAGCGTATCGTTAATGTGTGGCACCATCTTGACCCAGCGCTGTTGCAACGCAGAAGAGTGGCGGCACAGCCAATAGAAACGCGTGACAAACAGGCTGAGCGTCACAGCAGCGGCAAGCACGTGCACCGTGAGAACAACGGCGTGGTACGACATCATGCCTCTCCCTCTACTGCAGGCCACTGCCCCAGCGTCACGCGCTCATTACCACCGTAATCGCGACAGGTAGCAACCTGCTCAAAGCCGCGCTGTTGCAGCAACTGTCTCACCGCTTCACCTTGCTGCCAACCGTGCTCTAACAGTAACCAGCCCGCCTTTTTTAAATATTGCGGAGCCTGTTGAATAATCCAGCGCAAATCAGCCAGTCCCCCTTCGGCAGCCACCAGCGCGCTGCGCGGTTCAAAGCGCACATCCCCTTCACGTAGGTGGATGTCTTCGGCGTCGATATACGGCGGGTTACTGACAATCACGGAAAAGCGCATGGGCGCTACGGGGGCAAACCAGCTGCCATGCAGAAATTGCACATTGGACAAGTGCAATGTCGCCGCATTACGTTGTGCCAATGCCACCGCGTCTGGCTGAACATCAACCCCAGTCACGTTGCAGTCTGGGCGTTCGCTCGCCAGCGCCAGCGCGATCGCCCCGGTCCCGGTGCCCAAATCCAGCACCGTCGGCGCACTGAACAGTGCCATGCACTGCAACGCCTGTTCCACCAGACACTCAGTGTCTGGACGAGGGATCAAGGTTGCCGGTGAGACAGCCAATGGCAAAGACCAAAACTCACGTTCACCCGTCAAATAAGCCACTGGCTCACCGTTGATACGACGAGTCAGCAGCGCCGACAGGCGCTGAAGCTGCGTGTCATCGAGCAAGGTTTCGCCAAACGCCAGCAGAAAGGTGCGCCCTTTTCCCGTGACGTATTCCAGCAGAATTTCCGCATCACGCTTCGGGCTTTCACTGTGGGTCAACTGCTGTAGCGCCGTTGCTACCCAGGTGCGGTAATCCATTATTCCTGCTCGGACAGCGCCGCCAACTGATCGGCCTGATACTCTTGCACCACCGGCTGGATAAGCATATCCATCTTGCCTTCCATTGCTTCATCCAGGCGGTAAAGGGTCAGGTTAATACGGTGATCGGTCACGCGCCCTTGCGGGAAATTATACGTGCGGATACGATCGGAACGGTCTCCGCTGCCCAACAGGTTACGGCGCGTCGATGCTTCTTCCTGCTGGCGTTTTTGCACTTCTGCTGCGCGTATACGCGCAACCAGCACCGACATCGCCTTCGCCTTGTTTTTGTGTTGGGAACGCTCATCCTGACATTCGACCACAATCCCGGTCGGTAAGTGGGTGATACGAATCGCCGAGTCGGTGGTGTTAACGTGCTGACCACCGGCACCGGAAGAACGGAAGGTATCAATACGCAAATCCGCCGGATTGATATCGGGGGTTTCCGCTTCAGGCACCTCGGGCATGACCGCGACCGTACAGGCTGAGGTGTGAATACGCCCCTGCGATTCGGTGGCAGGCACGCGCTGCACGCGGTGGCCGCCCGACTCAAATTTCAACTGACCATAAACACCATCGCCACTCACTTTGGCGATCACCTCTTTATAACCGCCGTGCTCACCGTCGCTGGCGCTCATGATTTCCACTCGCCAACGGCGCGATTCAGCATAACGGCTGTACATGCGAAACAGATCGCCGGCAAACAGCGCCGCTTCATCACCGCCGGTGCCCGCGCGCACTTCAAGGAAGCAGCCGCGCTCATCGTCCGGATCTTTCGGTAACAACAACACCTGAAGCTGCTGTTCCAGCGCTTCACTGTCAACCTTCAACTGTTTTAACTCTTCTTGCGCCATATCACGCATTTCCGCGTCATCCAGCATCAATTCTGCGGTTTCACTGTCTTCTTGCACCTGCTGCCAGCGTTGGAAACAGCGCGTGATGTCCGCCAACTGGGCATATTCGCGAGACAATGCCCGAAAGCGCTCCATATCGGAGATAACGCTCGGCTCACCCAGCAGGGCTTGTACTTCCTCGTGACGTTCTTGTAACGCTTCCAGTTTGGCAACAATAGAAGGCTTCATGCGTGCGGTTAATTCCTGTCAACTAAAAATGGAGGGGTGCTAGTCCAGCCCAAGGCTGTCGCGTAAAATATGTAATCGGGTAAGATCGCCGTCGCGGGCAGCCTGCTGCAACGCGGCGGTAGGTGCATGAATGAGACGGTTGGTGAGACGTGAGGTTAACGCGTCCAGCACTGCTTCCACGTCATTGCCTTGCTGAATGGCCGTAAGCGCTTTCGCCGTCATCTCCGCGCGAATCGCGTCTGCCTGTGAACGGTATTCTCGGATGGTTTCTACCGCCGATTGTGCACGCAGCCAGGCCATAAAATCGGCAGATTCTTGCTGCACGATGGATTCAGCCTGCACCGCTGCGGCCTGACGCTGCGCCATGTTGTGCTGAATGATGGCATGCAAATCGTCCACGCTATACAGATAGACGTTGGGTAATTTGCCCACTTCCGGTTCGATATCGCGCGGCACGGCGATGTCCACCATCAGCATAGGCTGGTTACGACGCGCCTTCAGCGTCCGTTCCATCATGCCTTTGCCAATGATCGGCAGGGTGCTCGCGGTGGAGCTGATCACGATATCGGCCTGTGCCAGATAGTCATCCAGTTCGCCCAGCGTGATCACTTCAGCGCCCACTTCAGCGGCAAGGACTTGCGCGCGTTCGCGGGTACGGTTGGCAATCACCATGCGCTTCACCTGATGTTCGCGTAAATGGCGCGCCACCAGTTCGATGGTTTCTCCCGCACCGACCAGCAGTACGGTAACCCCCACCAGCGATTCAAAAATCTGCCGCGCCAATGCACAGGCGGCAAACGCCACCGACACCGCACTGGCACCGATATCCGTCTCCGTGCGTACCCGTTTGGCCACTGAGAACGAGCGCTGGAACAAACGTTCCAGCTCGCTGGAGAGCGAGTGGCCGCGTTGAGATTCGGCGAAGGCTTTTTTAACCTGCCCAAGAATTTGCGGCTCGCCCAGCACCAACGAATCCAATCCGCTGGCAACACGCATCAGGTGGTTAACCGCCGCATTATCCTGATGCCAGTAGAGGCTGTTTTTCAGTTCATCAGGGTTCAGATGGTGGAACTGGCACAGCCAGTCGACCACCTGTTCGCGCTGATTCTCCCGCTCATCGACACTGAGATACAGCTCAGTACGATTACAGGTAGACAGCACAACCCCTCCCTGCACCAGCGGCTGCGCAAGCAGGCTGTGCAAAGCATCGCCCAGCGCATCAGGGGAAAACGCGATACGTTCCCTGAGTGATACTGGAGCGGTTTTGTGGTTGATGCCAAGCGCAAGCAGGGTCATTGGGTCATTCTTGAATACATGCCGTCAAGAGTAATGCCGACATTAGTATGGTCTTAGAGTAGGGGCATTCTACTTGATGCAGCGCAGCATGAAAAGCGACGCGGCGCGAAGTACCTCTATTGGTGTAGTTGACATTGTGTGACGCATTCCTTATTTCTCTGTCATGCATTGCCGCTGGGCATCGCTTGCAACGCATGGCACACTATATCCATTCGACATGATGACGGGGTTTCTCTGCCCTTAATAGGATATATGCAACATGTTAAGTCATACCGCCCGCGCCTTACGTCTCCTGCCTTTAGCCAGTTTACTGTTGACTGCCTGTACACTGACCAAGCCCTCGGGTCCTAACGCAACGTCGGATTCTCCGGCCTGGTTACAACATAAGCAACAGGTGCAACAATTAAGCCAATATCAGACACGTGGCGCATTTGCCTATCTTTCCGATAGCAAAAAATTATCGGCCAACTTTTTCTGGCAAGAATCCTCTGCACAACGCTATCGTCTGCTGCTGACCAACCCGTTCGGCGGCACGGAACTGGAACTGCGCGCGCAGCCCGATGGCATTCAAATCACCAATGGGCAAGGAAAACGTTATGTCGGCAAAGATGCCGAGTACATGTTGTCCCAACTGACCGGAATGCGCATTCCGTTGACCAATCTGCGCCAGTGGATGATTGGCCTGCCGGGAGAGGCGCAACAGTTTACGCTGGATGAGCACGCGCGGCTGAGTACGGCAACGCTGCAACAAAACGGCCTGACGTGGGAAGTGAAATACCTTGGTTATGATGATAGCGTCACCCCCACCCTACCCAACGCCCTGGAGCTGACGCAAGGCGAGCAACGCATCAAGCTGAAAATGAATAACTGGACGGTGCAATAAGCATGAGCGATGCGGCACAACTGACGCACTGGCCCTCCCCGGCCAAACTCAACCTGTTTCTGTATATCACCGGCCAGCGCGCTGACGGGTATCACCTGTTACAAACGCTGTTCCAATTTCTGGATTATGGTGACACGGTCGACATCCGCTTACGCAGCGACGGTATTATCCAGCTACTCACGCCCTTACCCGGCGTGCCTGATGACACCAATCTGGCTGTACGCGCCGCACGCTTGTTACAGGCATATTGCCATGAGCAGGGCCGCCAACTTGCCTATAACGGTGCCGATATCGCTATCGATAAATGCCTGCCGATGGGCGGTGGTCTAGGGGGCGGGTCCTCCAACGCGGCTACAGTGCTGGTTGCGTTAAATCATCTGTGGCAATGTGGCCTTGATGAGGACACGCTGGCACAGCTGGGATTACGACTCGGTGCAGATGTACCGGTGTTTGTACGCGGGCACGCCGCCTTCGCCGAAGGCGTTGGTGAGATACTGACGCCTGCCTCGCCGCCGGAAAAATGGTATCTGGTGGTACACCCCGGCGTCACCGTTCCGACCCCGCTGGTGTTTGGCGATCCGGACTTACCGCGCAACACACCGGTACGCTCATTGGACGAGCTACAAAAACAGACCTTCGTCAATGATTGTGAATCTACCGTAAGAAAACGTTTTCGCGAGGTTGAACAGCGACTTTCTTGGCTGCTAGAATACGCACCGGCGCGCCTGACAGGAACGGGAGCTTGTGTGTTTGCCGAATTCGACACCGAATTCGCCGCTCGTCAGGTGCTTGACCAGGCCCCGGAAAGGCTAAACGGTTTTGTTGCACGTGGCGTTAACACCTCGCCGCTGCACCGTGTGCTTTCCGGGCAACGTTAAGCGTTGAAAACAGTTTTACCCCGTATGGCGGGTTTATGCCTTAAGTTCAACGCTTAACTCATACACCCGTATGCATATTTTACCTGCTGTCTCGCAACGCCCTCGAGACACCGGGTACAATATTTCTCTGGACGCAAGCCTGAGGTTCTTCTCGTGCCTGATATGAAGCTTTTTGCTGGTAACGCTATCCCCGAACTAGCGCAACGTATTGCCAACCGTTTATACACCAGCCTGGGAGACGCCGCTGTAGGTCGCTTTAGCGACGGTGAAGTCAGCGTGCAAGTCAATGAAAACGTTCGTGGTGGCGACATTTTCATCATCCAGTCCACCTGTGCACCAACCAATGACAACCTGATGGAGCTGGTTGTGATGGTCGATGCTCTACGCCGCGCGTCAGCGGGACGTATTACCGCCGTTATCCCCTATTTCGGCTATGCTCGTCAGGACCGCCGTGTGCGTTCTGCGCGTGTACCGATCACCGCCAAAGTGGTCGCTGACTTTCTGTCAAGCGTTGGGGTTGACCGTGTCCTGACCGTGGACCTGCACGCAGAACAGATTCAAGGCTTCTTCGACGTTCCGGTCGATAACGTGTTCGGCAGCCCGATTCTGCTGGAAGACATGTTGCAGCAGAATCTGGAAAACCCGATTGTGGTTTCTCCAGATATCGGTGGCGTTGTGCGTGCACGTGCGATTGCTAAACTGCTGAACGACACTGACATGGCGATCATCGACAAACGTCGTCCGCGCGCCAACGTCTCTCAAGTGATGCACATCATCGGTGATGTCGCTGGGCGCGACTGTATTCTGGTCGACGACATGATCGATACCGGTGGCACACTGTGCAAAGCGGCAGAAGCATTAAAAGAACGCGGTGCCAAACGCGTCTTTGCGTATGCCACTCACCCGATTTTCTCCGGCAATGCGTATGACAACATCAAGAATTCGGTAATTGATGAAGTGATCGTCTGCGATACCATTCCGCTATCGGAAAATATCAAAGCACTGCCTAACGTGCGCACATTGACACTTTCGGGCATGCTGGCAGAAGCTATTCGTCGCATCAGCAACGAAGAGTCTATTTCTGCCATGTTTGAACATTAATCAACAGCGTCCATTTCTGTTGTCGACAAAACGCCACCCAAGGGTGGCGTTTTTTATTTTCTCGTGGATACGGTTACGTTCCGCACATAATATCGTTTAGCGTGGCAATAATAGGGTTTGCAAACAATGACGATAATTATTACCAGACCAACTAAATCGCAAGAGGAATAATAATTAGCGCGCAAAACAGGTATTTTCTGCAAGCAGAAAAAATATCCCTACGCCTGCCGAAACAGCAGGCGTCTGATATTATCAGGAATGGGGTTGCTGACGGCGGCAGCGTTTGTCGAAATGCTTCACCCACCAATAGCGATCGGCGACAGCCTCACGCCCGCCAATACGCGCCCCAACCAGCCAGGTCATGGCACCGGCGAAAATGGCCATCAGGTCGAAATAAGTAAAGTAGGCTGGCAAGTTCAGCTCCGGTAATTGGCTGATAATGGTGAAGGCGATCCCCCCAACCATTAACACCATACCAATGCCCATAAATACGTTGCCCAGCATGACAGCATTTTTGCGTTTCATCTGTCACCTCCTGTAATGGTCAGGTAAAATACGTGACCGATCGGAAAAATGAAAATGCTACGTAACCGTCCTTGTTCTGATGTAATTATAGACGCTGTAGGCAATAAGGTATTGCGTAGGTGATCACAGATAAGCAAGTGTAGAAACGTTTTTTTACATTTAGTGCTGAACACGTGTAAATATAATTAATAACAAATTTGAATTATTACCAAAGTAAATTGCTTTCATCCATTTTCAGACGTACTCCCGTCAAACGCGCGACAAACATCCTGCTGAAGGCTTTTTCACGGCCCTACTCCTGTGTAAACTACGCGTTTGAATTTCTGTTATCGAGCGTCATGAGACGCAACATCTGGGACTAAACGTGAGCAGTATCAAATTAATCGTCGGATTGGCGAATCCGGGCGCCGAATACGCCGCCACGCGCCACAATGCCGGTGCCTGGTACGTGGACCAGTTAGCTGAGGCTCATCGTCAATCGCTGAAGGAAGAGGCCAAATTCTTTGGCTATACCGCACGTCTCTCGCTGGCTGGTCACGATGTTCGCCTGCTGGTGCCGACCACCTTTATGAACCTCAGTGGTAAAGCGGTGGCGGCAATGGCAACCTTCTACCGCATCCAACCGGATGAAATTCTGGTGGCACACGATGAACTGGATCTTTTGCCGGGGGTTGCCAAACTGAAACTGGGCGGCGGACACGGTGGGCACAACGGCTTGAAAGACATCATGAGCAAATTAGGGAACAACCCTAATTTTCACCGTTTGCGTATTGGCATCGGCCATCCCGGCGATAAAAGTAAGGTTACCGGTTTTGTACTGGGTAAACCGCCCACCAGTGAACAGACACTGATTGACGGCGCGATCGACGAAGCCATTCGCTGCACCGAGATTCTGCTAAAAGACGATATGGTGAAAGCAATGAATCGGCTGCACGCCTATAAACCTGCGTGAAGTAAGATTCCTGCACAGGTGGTTCGAGTTAATACGCCATTCCGTGTATAATTGGTGCCAACGTATTTATTTGTTCAGATGACAAACCACAACCATCTGATTGATAAGCTATTTAAGGTGATAAAAGTATGGGATTCAAATGCGGTATCGTTGGGCTGCCTAACGTGGGTAAATCTACGCTGTTCAATGCATTGACCAAAGCCGGTATCGAAGCGGCCAACTTTCCGTTTTGCACCATAGAGCCCAACACTGGGGTGGTGCCGATGCCCGATCCGCGTTTGGATAAACTGGCCGAGATCGTTAAACCGCAGCGTATTCTCCCCACCACGATGGAATTTGTTGATATCGCTGGTCTGGTAAAAGGAGCGTCCAAAGGTGAAGGCCTGGGCAACCAATTCCTGACTAACATCCGTGAAACGGAAGCGATCGGCCACGTAGTACGTTGCTTCGAAAACGACAACATTATCCACGTTGCGGGCAAAGTTGATCCGGCTGACGACATCGATACCATCAACACCGAACTGGCGCTGGCGGATCTCGATACCTGCGAACGCGCCCTGCACCGTGTGCAGAAGAAAGCCAAAGGCGGCGACAAAGACGCAAAAATTGAACAGGCTGCGTTGGAAAAATGTCTGCCACAGTTGGAAAAAGCCGGCATGCTGCGCGCGCTTGATCTGAATGCGGAAGAGAAAGCCGCCATTCGTTACCTGAGCTTCCTGACGCTCAAGCCCACCATGTACATCGCTAACGTCAATGAAGATGGCTTTGAAAACAACCCTTACCTGGATCGGGTGCGTGAAATCGCTGCCAGCGAAGGTTCTGTCGTTGTTCCGGTGTGTGCCGCAGTGGAATCGGACATTGCTGAACTGGATGACGCCGATCGCGACGAATTTATGGCAGAACTGGGACTGGAAGAGCCGGGCCTGAACCGCGTGATCCGCGCTGGTTATGAACTACTGAACCTGCAAACCTACTTTACCGCAGGCGTAAAAGAAGTGCGCGCCTGGACCATCCCTGTCGGCGCGACGGCCCCACAGGCCGCCGGTAAAATCCACACCGACTTCGAAAAAGGCTTTATCCGCGCGCAAACCATCGCGTATGAAGATTTCATCACCTATAAAGGTGAGCAAGGCGCGAAAGAAGCAGGGAAAATGCGTTCAGAAGGGAAAGAGTACATCGTTAAAGATGGCGATGTGATGAACTTCTTGTTTAACGTCTAATT
>NZ_JAGFPF010000370.1:0-1657 GCF_025962695.1 Candidatus Symbiopectobacterium sp. NZEC135
AATCACTCTACACCCCGCCCAGTGACAGCTCTCCCACCATTTCATCCGTTTTTGTTTAAAAAACATTCAATTCAGGTTCAATTCTGATTTTTCGAGGGTTGAACGTCATAAGCGATCTGCAGATACTACATTCATCAAAACAACAACGGAGAAATATATGACAACAAGAAGACTTATTCGCCTGCCGGAAGTGATGAATAAAACAGGATATAGCAAAGCATGGATTTATCGACTTATTAGCAGGGGCGTATTCCCAGAACAGATAAAGATTGGCATAAGAGCCAGAGCTTTTGTTGAAAGTGAAATAGATGAATGGATTGAAAATATTATTCAGTTTTCACGTAAACACGCTGATTAATGAATAATACACTATTAATGCGATGAGGAGGTTTTATGTAAAACGTTAAACGCTGTGTTTTTTACAATACTATAAAATAAAAATCAAAATATTTATGCATTAATAATGCAGGGTATTTTACACTATAAACAAAGAAAAGGAAAAATATATGAAAAAGAAAAATAATGGTTTTGATAGGATCGCTACTGAGATGTTTCTACTATCAGCGATGAAAGAGTATTACCCTATTTATTGGGATATAGTCAAAAAAGGGCCAAAAGAGGCATTTAATTTACTTACTGATAATCATCATATGGAAACAGTCTATGACCAAGTAATCGAACGAGCTAAAAAGGGTGTAGCCAAAAATAAGCGCTATCTTATCGATTTTGAAGGGGTAAGAATGGAGGTAATGACGCTGCATACCAAAGCCTTAGTGTTAGCCTATATGTAAATCTATTTGGCCCCTTCTGGGGGCTGAAAATAAATCAAATATTAAATAATCATATAAAAGTGAGAGTTAGTTATGTCTAAAAATAATAAAGTTAAAAACAAATCTACAAAACTGTTCCTTGATCTTGCTAAAAGATCGTTTGAGGCAAGTTGGATCAGTTTACAAAATGATCACGATGGGGATATAAGAGAGTATATTAGTGATCATGATTTTATGAGTGCAACCATCATGTGCGTGATAATGCATATTAAAAATAACTTTGAGAGTTTAACACAGAAAGAAGGAAATAATGGAAATATTGACGAGGTTGATCTTAAGGTTATTGCTAATCTGTTGGTAAGGCATTCGTATTTATTTGTTCATAAATCTTTGTAGTTTCCTTTGATGATGTATTCGTGCCAAATATACAAATATTTGCCTCGTAAGGGGCAGATAAACAACATTTGTGATAACAGGAGAAATCTGATGATTGATGAGTTCCACGTTATGTTTATGTATAAAAAAATCCAAGCTGAAGCCGCTATTACTGATATGAAGACACTGAATCAGCTTTTGAAGAAATTTCGAAAAGTGGTAGAGGAGCGGCGTGAGAAGCATTATCAGGAGATTGGTGAAAATAAGGTGCGTAAGCTAAAGATGAAAAGACTCCTCAAGTTGATGGCGCGTGATGGTATTTCACCACAGGAACTATGTGACTGGCAGTAGCCAGTCTATAAAAAATATGCTCATTAAGTTCCATCGAAAATTAGTAAAATCGGTGTTTGCGAAAGTTTGATAGTTGTTAATATTTAAGTTTTACATTTGGTTATAAGTGGCTATCGCCACGATCATTAATGAAAAATCCATCATTAACAGGGGCAAGCCCT
>NZ_JAGFPF010000371.1:0-1656 GCF_025962695.1 Candidatus Symbiopectobacterium sp. NZEC135
AAACTGAAATGGCCGTCGCTCATCTCGATGCGGGCATGCTCCGGCAGCACGGCACCCAGCCTGTCGCGCAGTTGCCAATGGTCCTTTCCTGACGCCCCCAGCGTGCCTCCATTGTGGTCAAACTGGTGCTGCACCTGAGAATTGATATCCAGCTGTTCGCTGTTGAGAACAACCAGAGTGAGTGGATGACTAACGGTCACATTGACTCCTGAACGCAATGTATACGTGAAGACACGATTTACTCTTGAACACAGATGGTTACGTAAGGCTCCGTCGGAGGCTGCCCAAGGAAGCTGCTCCAACCCAAAATGCCGCTCTGCTCACTGCCCAACCTCAACCCTTTGGCTTCACCCTCGGCAAAGCCAAGGCGTAAATCCCAGGCCAACTGATCGCGCAGGATAAAAGAGACAAAACGCACCAGCGGCTGGAAGTGCTCGCCGTTGGGCAAGAAGCTAAGGAATCGGCTAAAGCTCAGGCTGCCAATCTTCAACAGGAACTTGCCCGCGCAGTCATTGACGCTGTCACCAATGACAAAATCACCGCCCAGCGCGATATTGGCCTTGCCCAGCCGGTTCTGCTGACTGTCGTGGATAGCCACCCGCCGTTTTTGCCAGGCCAGCACCTCGACGTCCTCCAGATCAAAACAGTGGCTCACCAGCCCCGCCACCACTTCCGGTGAGCGACTGGGACTGGCGAGTACTCCGGCATAAGAGAGCATCTTGGCGCGGTTGACCGGCAAGCTGTCGCGCACTGCATCGTTCCCCAGCCCAACCAGCGCAAACATCAGCCGTGAGAAGCCATCTTCGCCATCGTTCTGAAAACGCACGTGATAGCGGTATTTACGCCAGGCACGGTGCAGCAGCGTGAGCAAGCGGTGATGAAAGAAATCGAGGAACAGCCCCAGTTTCTGTTCACCCTGCGCGTACTCCCAGGCGAGATCGTCCAGGTAGTAGCCTGGCAGTGGCGACTGACTGCCATGCAGGCCCAGAAACGCCACCTCGAGCGCCTGACGTCCGTTCCCATCGCGCTCCACCTGTACGATATCGCCGGGATGAAAGCCGATAGACGCGGTGGAACGAAAACGCAATCGCTCTTGTTCCGGGCGGAAATCCAATGCCCGTTCCAGATCCACCCCTTCCAATTGGTTAAGCAGTTCCACCAACTGGTAAAAATTAAAGCGCGATGCGTCCTGATAGAACGTCACATCATCGAGTGCTGACCTATCTGCACCGGCCATCGGTAGCGCTCCTTGTTATCGAGATTGACCACCTCCAGCAGGTGGAAGGCGTTAACGCTGGCGTACAGTGAGAAAAAGTGCGCCAGCACGGTACTGAACAGATACAGCTCACCTTCGTTACCAAAGGCCGATTGCCGCACCGACAGTACCGATTTCAGACCACGCACCGGCATCCCCTGCACCAACCGGTCAATCGGTGTGGTTTCGATGGTTTCTATCCCAGCCAATCGCTTGCGCGATGCCTGTTCTGCCTGCTTATCGTGTAGCGCAGGAAAATCGTAGGTGCGCAGAATCTGCACCAGCGCATCACGGCGCAACAGCGACACATAGTTGAGTGACAGATTAGAGATCAGCGTCCAGTGCAGGCTGCCGTCCATCGCCGGACGCAGCGGCCGGGTAGGTCGCATCAGGTTGCGAAA
>NZ_JAGFPF010000372.1:0-1652 GCF_025962695.1 Candidatus Symbiopectobacterium sp. NZEC135
TCTTTACCAACTGCGACCCAATAATTAAACGAGGCATAACGTTTGGGAAAATTTGCGGTAAAGCGATGTAACGTGTGTATGATAGTGAAGGTAATTATTATTACGTTGAAAATGCTTCTCGGGATACACCGCGGATTGTTCCGTTTAACGAGTATCGCTTTAGTCATGCTGAGGAAGAGATCATTAAGCGATTTGATATTGGGCTTCCTGTAACATCGCCTCTGGTCAAGCAAGTTCATTTTGAACATTATGGTAATATATATCGTGTTTATTCTGATAATAAATTGTATCGCAATTTTTATAATACGATATCTATAGATAATAGGTTAGTGCCAATAAGGGCGAAACCTATTTATAAACATCATCTGGATTGTGAGATCTATGACTTGAAAAAAACACACGTTTCTTATTCCGTTGAGTATACCGGCGGACGATGGCGTTTTGAACCCTCAACCTCTTCATCAATGTCAGAGCAGTTAAAAAGTGCCATTACTCCTGCGATGTATGATAAAACAGTAGATATACATAAACTCTCTATGCCAGGAAGTCATGGGCTAAAATTTGATTGCCAGGGGCATGCTTACTTAAAACAAAATGGGGATTTGATAAGGGTACTTGATTTTGAATCAAAACCTTATATTAAAAATAATAAAGGTGACGAGTTGCATTTAATATATAAACAACATGAGTATTCATTGTCTCATGTTGACGCTTATAATAAAAAAATATCATTAACTGCCGAAGAGTATCTAAGGGATAAACAGTTGAATTCAGAGGTAGGGATTAGTAATGATAATATTATGCAATTGGACCCTCATTGGGATCTATTAAAAACACATGTTAGGTCGAGTTCCTATGATATCGGTGATTTTGTGGGTTCTAGTATCTATGTCACATTTAGGTTGAGGTATAAAAAAGGGTCCTCTTCATTTCATGAACCGCCTGATATGCAATGGAGAGAGTTGATTAAATGTTCAGATGGTAAAAATGTATGGCAATTTCAGGCAGATATGTATCAGCATAATAAAAATAGCGGAACGTTTTTTTCATGGCATTTGAAGTATTCTGAAGCTTATTATTATTCAAAGGCAGTGAATAAAGACACTTATAATGGGCTTGTGAAAATTTATAATAGAAATATAAAACCATTATCACCAAGCAGTTTACCAAGGGCGCTTGGCAGGGATGAACGGATAGAGAACGTACAAAACTATCTAAAATTGCACGGGGGTATTCTGGATGTGACTATTCAGGATAATCCCAGGATAATAAAGCGAGAACTTAAGTATAATAAAGAAAGGGTAATTAAGTTCGATTTGGCAATGAACGACAAAAGTCTATTAACGTTTAACCAAGGTATCTTTATTGCCGACGGGCAACCCTCTGTTGCTTTCGTGACCACGAGCGATAATATTGCCATTGCTTCTGGAGAGGTAAATGCTGAACCGCCTGTTGAAGTGAGTCGGCAACGGATATTAAAGCACCGCAAATAAAAAAAGCGGATATCAGAAGATACCCGCTTTTCAGTCGCACACTACGTTTTCGGCAGTGGCGGAAATTTGTGCTAATCGCGAGCGATTAACGGAAGATAGCGTAGGGAGCCAGACCGCGATAGGTTTTGCCCAACGCTTTTATTACTTTGTTGATATTAC
>NZ_JAGFPF010000373.1:0-1647 GCF_025962695.1 Candidatus Symbiopectobacterium sp. NZEC135
CCCGCGCGGCCCTGATGATGGGTATCAACCGCGGTACGCTGCGCAAGAAATTGAAAAAATACGGCATGAACTGATACTGGTTCATTACCGTTGGTTTTTTAGAAAAACGCTTGCCAGAAATGGCAGGCGTTTTTTGTCTGTTGCGGTGCAACGTCGACCTTTAAGCACTTCACCCGATGCCACTGCAATGCGAGCCCGCTTGCTAGAAAAGCTCGATACCCAGTAAATAGCCATTTACTTTGTCTACACAAACATTCACAGGAAGATGGAGTATTTTGGCTATTCTGGCTGTACTGGAAAACTGATCTCGATACCCTTGCTCTTCGTTCTCTTTTAATATTGTTTTATACCATTCATCATTTACTTTTATCTTAAATCCATAATTTGTTTCAGATATCGTTGTTGATATAAAATACTCCTTTATATGTTCACCCTTGAGCATATTGTGTTTACCTCCCTTGTGACATTCACTTTCCAAGTCCCCCATTGCATGGGAAGACATGCTTATTAACAGCAATACTGTTAACCCGACTGTCCTTCTCATTCGTAGCCTCCATTAATATTTTTTAGTCATCCATCACAGCTGCGATCATCTTATATCTGCATTTCTTCCATCGACTAAGACTGTCGGTTATATCTCTTTTAGTCATACTGGATATTGAATCAATGGAACAAATAGAACATGCAGAGCGCTCACTCGATTCGTAGCGAGGTAAATCTGGAATATAATAATGACCACTACTAGGCCCAGTATCAGCATCAAGATAGGCAGGATTGAGATACTCTGCGATAAATTCCGCCTGCTGATCGGGCCCTCTACTTCGATAGGCCCTTGCGCTGTAGATTTGCTCCGTGTCAATGCCCCCTAATGCCAACCACTCCTGTTCATGCATATAATCTAGAACCGTACTTTGAAAGCGCCAATCGTTGGTGCGAACGAAAGCCGCTCGGAGACTATTCACTGAGCTATAAAAATTGCTGGTAGGACGAATGGTATAGAGGTAGTACATCATTCCAACAGGCGTCGCTGATTCTGCCATAATGTGTGACATTTGCTCTGAGGATGAAGTAGAAATAAAATTAGAAGTTGCGTCCCCCTCAAAACAGCTGGTTCCCCTTATGTGTTCATACATGTTCCTGTTATGCCCTGAGGGAATAAAACCAATTTTAAATGCATCCTCAGCGTCCACGCTATCGTAACGGTAGAAAAATAAAGTGGAATAAGCACCATGACTAAAGAAAAGTACAAAAATAATCAACATGCTTTTTTTCATCTCAATCACCGATAAATGACATCATTGAGACGAAACAAATAACACAAACGATAAGCACTATTATTGTCGTTTTTTATTTTTGCGAAGAAGGTCGATGTTTTTATTCCCTGCTGTTAATCTCAGAAAGCAGAAATAAAAATGGCAACCCAATAAAGCAAGCGCCGCACCGCGCATCGGTGCAGCACTCACCTATCAGGCTATTTAGAAAAAACAGCGTATAACAACGCGGAGTTATACCTCGGGCAGATCAAATCTCAACATCAATGCCATTACGCT
Organism: Candidatus Symbiopectobacterium sp. NZEC135; assembly: GCF_025962695.1. Lineage (NCBI taxonomy): Bacteria > Pseudomonadati > Pseudomonadota > Gammaproteobacteria > Enterobacterales > Enterobacteriaceae > Symbiopectobacterium > Candidatus Symbiopectobacterium sp. NZEC135. The sequence continues at coordinate 1,551 of NZ_JAGFPF010000373.1, forward strand.
TCAACAGCGCATTGAAGTTGTGCAGTTCCCAGATGGTTTTGCCCTGCTGAATTTGCGCACGCAGTTTCACTTCTTTTTCATCACGGCTGCGCGAAGC
>NZ_JAGFPF010000374.1:0-1633 GCF_025962695.1 Candidatus Symbiopectobacterium sp. NZEC135
CGGTGGCCTGCTGTAGCAGTGCTTTGGTTTCCGTGATGGCCTGGCGCACGGCGTCGAGTTTGCTGCGTAGCGCCTGACGCGTATCGTCATCCAACAGCGCCTGCTGGAAGGCGGCTTCATCGATGAAGGGACTGCGCGCCAAGGCTGTGGCAAACTGGGCTGCGGATTGCTGTTCCGCGTCGACACACTGTTCGCGGTGTGCGCGCTGTCCGGCCAATTCCCCCGCCACTGTGGCAAGCTGTGCCGCTGCTTGTTGCTGCGTGACGGCTAACTTGTCAACGGTCTGCTGATGCTGTTCGCTGTGCTGCCGCCATTCCTGTCGCACCTGCTGTGTGTCGCGATCGCCAAACAGGGCGTGGCGTTGCACACGCAAGTCTGCCAGCTGTTTTTCCCCGTCCTGCCATTGTGTCTGCTGTAGTGTGGCGCTGGCGTCGAGTGCCTGTACTGTTTTTTCCCGCTCCTGCACGGTGGCATGCAGTGAAGCCAGCGCGTTGTCATCGTGCTGCAACTGCTGTTCGGTGGTTTTCCAACGTTCTGCTTCGGTGGCACGTTCTGCCAGCCACTGCTGTTGTTCGGCAAGGGCAGCCGGAACCAGCGCGTAGGGGGCGCGCGCAGCGGTGAGTGTCTCTTGCTGTGTTGTCAGCGCAGCGGTGAGCTGTTGCTGTTTGTGCGTTGCCTCTGCAAGTCCTTCCCGGTGCGCTTGAATACGTTGTTGCAGCAGGGCAAGCTGCTGGTCCGTTTCCTGACGCTGCTGCTGCGCCGTAATCAGTGAATCCTTACTTTCTTGCCAACTGCGTTGCCGTTTTTCTTGCGCTTCTATCTGGCTAAACAGGGTATCGGCTTCGCGATCGCAGGCGGTCAACCACTCGGCAATCTCTTGTTCCTGCTCGGGCGTGGAGGTTACGTGTAACACCTGCTGCCAGTCGCTATAGCGCGTTTGGTACCGCTTTTCCTGTTCGGCACGCTCGGCCTGAAGTTCGTCACGCTGTTTTGCCAATGCGGCGAGCGCACCCTCGCGCTGTGCCAATGCACTGCGCGCCTGCTGGCACTGCGTGCGCAGTTGTACCATACGCACTTGTGTCTCGGACGCGGTTTGCGCCAGCGTTTGATACTCTGCAATCGCCGGATGGTGCGTGGATCCACACAGCGGACAGGCCTCTCCCGGTTGTAACTGTGCGCGTTCATCTTCCAGTTTGATGATACGTTTTTCCAACTCGACGCGCTGTTCGACATCGTTCAACTGCTGCTCCAGACGCTGACAGTCGGCGCGCTGTGCGTTGTTGCTCTGCGTGTCTGCCTGGAAACGTTGGTCCAGTGTGAGCCATTTGCTGGCGCTATTTTGCTGCAGTTGACGCAGGTTGCTGAGTGCTTGTGTTAATTCCCCGAGCTGGCGTCGCGCTTGTCGTGCACGCTGGTGCGCCGCGTAACGCTCACGCAAACCGGCAATCGGATTCGCGGTTTCTGCCTGTTGCCACACCTGTTGCTGCTGCTCGCACTGGCGCTGCAAGGCGTCGTAGCGCTGCTGTTGTGCGCCACGTTGTTCATTCAACGCCACCTGCTGACGCGCCATCTGTTGTTCATCGCGGATCAGGCGCTGTTGCTGCGTATCCACCGCAGCCAGCTCCCCAGATAG
>NZ_JAGFPF010000375.1:0-1631 GCF_025962695.1 Candidatus Symbiopectobacterium sp. NZEC135
CCGGGGCGTCCCCGCAAAACTCCGTCGGGGGAAAATCGCCATCGCACAGACCTCCGCGCCGTCAGTGCGCCGGAGCCTCTCTCAGTCACCCCGTGAGGAAGAATAATGACACTTTTTCGCAAGCTAAAGACCGCTGTCAGTGCTGTTTCCGTAGGTGTGCTCATGGTTTTTTCTACAACCCCGGCCTTTGCCGATGGTTTCACTCGCGCAAATACCGTGATGGAAAAGGTCTCCACCGGCCTTCATGGTCTGGCGGCCATCACCATCACCGTGGCCGTGATCTGGGTGGGTTACAAGACCCTCTGGAAAGGCGAAAGCCTGTCCCAGTGCGCCTACATCATCATCGGCGGGATCCTGATTGGCGGGGGCAGTGAGATCGGCGCGCTGCTGATGAGCTGAGAGGTCGTCTATGGCAAAGCTGCTCAAAGCAATGAAACGCCCGGCGGCACTGTGGGGGGTGCCGATGGTGCCCCTGCTGGGCGTCACCGGTATCACCATCATCGTCGCTGTCTGGACTTCTGTCGCTTTCCTTGCCCTGCTCCCGGTTGAATTTCTGGTGTTGAAATCCGTCACCCGAATGAGCCCATGCGGTTCAGCCTGATTGCCGTCTGGCTCAGGGCAAGAGGAAAACCGGCAGCAAACCGTCTGTTTGGTGCAACAGTATTTATGCCCGTTGAGCATGATGCTGTTGATATCGCGGAGTTTCTCAACGCTATGAAACTGAATCAGTGTGCCACGCTCAGGAAGTACTTTCCGTATTCATCGCATATTCATCAGCATGTTGTTCGCTCACCACACAGTGATCTCTACTGCACCTGGGAACTGACGGGGACCCCGTTCGATTGCGAATCAGAAGAAACCCTCAGTATTGACTGCAACCAGTTGCACGGACTCATCCGCTCATTCGAGGGGATGCCGGTCACCTTTTATATCCATAACGTGCGGGAGCCGTTTACCGATTCCCTGCATAAAGCGTCCGGCAATCCTTACGCCGATGAAATCAGCCGTCTGTATTATGCCTCGCTGGCGGCGGATCCGTTTCGCCGTAACCGCCTGTTCCTGACCGTCTGTTACCGTCCGTTTGTCAGCCTGGAAAAGGCCGGGCGCAGACGCATGAATGACGGCCAGAAGCTGAAAGAGCTTGACGCTGCGCTGCGGGAAATGCTGGAAATCAAAGGTTCGCTCGATACCGCACTGTCACGCTACGCCGCACGTTCTCTTGGCACGTTCACCGAAGATCACGCGGTATTCTCCTCCCAGTTATCCTTTTATGAGTACCTGCTGACGCACCAGTGGCGCAAGGTGCGCGTCACCCGCGCTCCGGCGTATTCGATGATGGGGTCGGCGGCGCTGTTCTTTTCCGGGGAGTCCGGGCAGATAAACCACGCCAGCGGCACACAGTATTTCCGGGGGCTGGAGGTAAAGGAATTCCCGGAGGAGACCGCAACAGGGATAATGGATTCACTGCTGTACGCCCCTTGCGATTATGTGGTTACGCAATCCTACACCTGCATGTCTCGCGAAGAGGCCCGCAAGGCCATCAAGCGCACCCGCCGTCTGTTAATGAGTGCAGATGATGATGCCGTTTCCCAGCGACTGGATTTGGATGTGGCACTTGATCTGCTGACATC
>NZ_JAGFPF010000376.1:0-1638 GCF_025962695.1 Candidatus Symbiopectobacterium sp. NZEC135
CTGCGGGTGACGGCCTGCTCTCCAGCGCCATGCTGACCGAGCTCTCTTCCCTGTGCCGCGTCGAGGTGGAAGAGAACCTGTCGCTGGTCGCACTGATCGGTAATCAGCTTTCTCAAGCATGCGGCGTCGGCAAAGAGGTGTTTGGCGTGCTGGAGCCGTTTAACATTCGCTTAATTTGCTACGGTGCCAGCAGCCATAACCTGTGTTTCCTGGTGCCTGGCAATGACGCGGAGCGCGTGGTGCAGACGCTACACCACAGCCTGTTTGAATAGCGCCCAGCCACGGCACCCAAAAAACCGGCTCTTTAGCCGGTTTTTTTATCTGGACCTTCATAGTGATAAGGATAGAAATTTCATGCTCGCCATTTTGACTAGGCTGTTTCCGTTATGGGCCGTTTTACTCTCCGTTGCCGCCTATGCCTCACCAGACACCTTTACCGGCATCAGCCCCCATATCAGCACGCTGCTGATGCTCATCATGTTCGCCATGGGCGTGACCCTGAATATTGGGGATTTTAAACGGGTGCTCACCCGCCCTGCCCCGGTTGCCGCTGGGATATTCCTGCACTATCTGGTGATGCCACTCGCCGCCTGGGTGTTGGCGCGCGCATTTAACATGCCGCCTGACCTCTCGGCGGGTATGGTGCTGGTAGGCAGCGTTGCCAGCGGCACGGCGTCGAACGTGATGATCTACCTGTCTAAAGGCGATGTCGCCCTGTCAGTCACCATTTCATCCATCTCGACGCTGGTTGGTGTGTTTGCCACACCGCTGCTGACCCGGCTGTATGTTGATGCCGCCATCAGCGTGGACGTGATGGGCATGTTGCTCAGCATCCTGAAGATCGTGGTGATCCCGATCGGCGCTGGCCTGATTGTTCACCACCTGTTCAGCGGTATGGTAAAGCGCATCGAGCCCTATCTGCCAACGCTGTCGATGGTGTTTATTCTGGCAATTATCAGCGCCGTGGTCGCAGGCAGTCAGAGCCATATCGCATCCGTCGGTTTTATGGTGATTATTGCCGTTATTCTGCACAACGGCATTGGCCTGCTGGGTGGCTATTGGGCCGGCCGGCTGTTCGGCTTTGACGAGTCTACCTGCCGCACGTTGGCTATCGAAGTCGGCATGCAGAACTCCGGCCTTGCTGCCACGCTGGGCAAGATGTACTTCTCGCCACTCGCCGCCCTGCCCGGCGCGCTGTTCTCGGTCTGGCACAACCTTTCTGGCTCGCTGCTGGCGGGCTACTGGTCAGGAAAATCGCTGGAAAAAGAGAAGCAGTAACCGATTTACCCACCAACCAGCGCCTGACAGGGCGTTGGTTGGTCAATGTGTTAAATAAATGGTGAAAATGATTTACACCATGGTTAACGACACCATTCTCACATACTTCGTATCTTTTTCACTCACCCCGCACGGCACCTGCCTTTGTCATATTTTGTCACACTTAAAATGTGAGGCGATTCACATAATTATTTAACTAACAATATTTAGAAAAACCGATTCAAATCAATAAGCGTGTCATTTTCATCCCGCGTTTTTTATCAGTGAGGCTATGATCGCTGATAACCCTGTAACCCATAGGGATTACACTGATTACAGCTCCCCCTTCAGACACCTATCAAGGTGTAAGGAAAACGGATG
>NZ_JAGFPF010000377.1:0-1637 GCF_025962695.1 Candidatus Symbiopectobacterium sp. NZEC135
GGATGTTTGCCGAAGGTTTCATAGTCATGGATAAAGTACGTTGGCTGTATTGATGTGTCGCTCATTGTCTTATTAATCGCTCTCATGCGTTATTTTGTCTATTACAACCAGTGTGTTATGTAAAAAATCCGTCTTTGTTTGTCTTACTTGGCACCACAAACCGTTAAGTTGCATTTGCTAGACCGATGCCATTTGCGTACATAATTGCTACCTATTCCAATTTACTGCGTGTACACCATACTATTACGGCCCACTGCGACACAAAGCTAAAGTTACTACTTGGAAAATATCAGAGTTCACGCCCGTTTCATCCCAACTTTCTTTTTTATTCGGCATGTCGCGCATATAGGCGAAATCATGAAGGTACCTGATAGGACCGTGATTGCAGGATGATATCATGTCAAGTAGACTTGACAGTGAACCATGTGTTCAAAAGGGGCAATACATGAAAAAAGACCATAGCATATCTGGAAAAATTAGCTTCTATGCCAGTGGTATAGATTCAGTTAGGGTTTCCCGTCCCTTAAATATATTGAATGCCATGGATCAACTTGAAAAGTATTTCTCGGAGATAAATAGTGAATTCTCTGCCCGCATAGAGTACGGACGCCAGCTTGTGGCTGATATCACCTCTTTACCTTCACCTGTCAGTGAAGAACTCCTTACTCTGATTGAGAATGATCAGGAGTCTTTGCGAGCTATGTATCAAGACATGGCTGATAACGCAGGTGGGGTTATGGGATGCTGCAAGCCGGGAGAAACGCTTTACGAAGAATTGTTACAGGCAATGGCTGTGACGAAAGGACTGTTTGACCAGCAAGAAGCACTACGTTGGGCAATCATGGAACACAACGCGGATGTTATGCCGAAAGGGAAAGCGACAAAACTATCTTCTGCTGAAGAGGTGGACGCTTTTTTTGCCTCTTTATGAACAGAATAATCAGGCATATAGATGCAACCACGTACACAACGTTTGTTCTTTCTGCCAAAAGATTGCCTGATGACATAAAGCAGCATTTAAAAGATGCTATTAAAGAACTTCTGACAAACCCACAGCCTAAGAGGTTGAGGTTAGAGAAGTTAAAAGGCAACAACCAGCCTCCTGTCTTTACCATCCATATCACAGCAAATCATAGCCACAAACTCAGTTTTGAGCTAAACGGAGATGTAGCTGTGCTACGCAGGGTCGGAACCCATAAAGCGATAGATCGCAGACCATAGCCTCATCGTGATTTTCCCCAGCAACAGGGGACACGCGACTCAGTGAGTCAACGCTCAACCAGAAATAATTCACATGACAACGTCCGTACCAACCAGCAAGAAGCCCCTGTAAACCTCGCGTAGTGTCATGTCCACATTACGTGGGTAAGATCAAAGCACGGGTTTCCTGATGTGCATCAATTCCTAAGGGGCAGGAATCCCTATGCATTCGCATCGTCATTCGTTACAATTTCGCACTTTAATGCGAATGATAATTAAATTCCTTCTAACACGCAGTGCCGTGCAAGAAGGTAATTAACAAGGAGACGATGATGCGGTTTTCCAGTGCGATTAAAACGACGCTGTTAGCTTCTTTGCTGGTGGTAGCAGGGTGCGATCAGTCAGAGAAGTCCTCTACGGCCAGTTCAACCATTAGC
>NZ_JAGFPF010000378.1:0-1637 GCF_025962695.1 Candidatus Symbiopectobacterium sp. NZEC135
GGCACTGGTTGCCGGGTGCTATCTGCTTTATCAGCATTGGGATCAGGTGATTGCCGCCATTACGCAGACAGAAGCCTTTCAGGTGCTGGCTGAGATCGTCAAGGTGACTGCGCAACTGTTTTCACTGGCCTGGGCGAACATTACCGAAGGTTGGGAACGTCTGGTGGCGGCTATCGGTAATTTTTCGCTGATGGACACCCTAAGCGGCGTGGCTACAGGCATTAGCAATCTGTTTAGCGGATTGTGGGAGGGCATTAAGGCGTCTTTTGCGGGCGTCTACGGCTGGATTGTCGAAAAGCTAAATCATATTCCCGGCGTCAGTATTGATATGCCCGGTAATACGCTGGCCGCAACGGGGGAAAACATTCAGCCGGTGGCGCAAATGCCGGTGATGCCCTTATCGGCACCGGTAATCCCCCTGGCGGCGCAGCCCATAAAACCGGGTGGCAATGCGCTGTTGACCGGGGGAAACCTCAAAGGCATTGAGCGCGGCGGGTTGAGTAAAGACATTAACAACAATACGCGATCGATTACGGATAACAGCAAACATATTGGCAGCGTGGTGATCCACGCCAATAACGGCATGACGCCGGAAAAATTGATGGAATGGGACGAACTGCGCAATGGATGATGCGAAATATATCGATCTGCTGATCACCGGGCGTAATTTTTCATTGAACGCCGGTAATGAGCCGAATCTGTGTAATAACCGGGTAAGCATTGGGCAAGACTGCGTACACACCATTATTGAAAGTGGACTCACCACACAATTAATCGCCGAGCGTAGCCCGACATTACGCGCCGACATCATGACGCAACTGATTATGTTAGTTGAAGAGGATGAACGGATTATTCCCGGTACGGTGGTATTGAGCGAAGAAACCAAAACGCGGCTATGGATCACCGCAGAAACCTATGATTTTGGCCCGCTGCAAGTGAGTGCAGATTATGACAGTTAAACCTCAGATTGATTACGAGCAGGCGCTGAGCGATGCCGGAATGCCGGTAACGGCGCAGGCGGTTAACGATAAATTCCAACAACTGGTTACTGCCGAAGGGCTGATCACCAATACCTCGAAAATGTCGCCTTTCTGGCGACTGATTAACGCCATCGTTACCACGCCGGTGATGTGGCTGAAAGACGTATTAATCAATGTGGTGTTGGCCAATATGTATTTGGCCACCGCATCCGGCAGCTTTTTGGAGGTGTTCGCCTGGGGCGTCAATCTGTCGCGCAAGCCTGCGACGGCCGCGCGCGGCGCGATGCGGTTTTTTAAAACCGCTGCCGATCAGGCGGTGATTATTCCTGCCGGAACGCTGGTGCAAACGGAGCGCATTAACGGCCAGGTGTACAGCGTGCGCGTACTGGCAGATACCACACTGGACGCGGGCAGCCTAAGCGGCTTGGTGTCGGTGGAAGCCAGCGGAACGGGCGGGGCGTTTAATCTGGCACCCGGTTATTACCGCATTCTGCCGGTAGCCGTATCGGGGATTGAGCGAGCAGAAAATGAGGAAAACTGGTTACTGACGCCAGGGGCTGATGCTGAATCTGATGATGACCTGCGCGATCGCTGTCGCAACCAATACAACCTGGTCGGCAACTACCACACCGATGCGGTGTATCGCAGCATGATTGC
>NZ_JAGFPF010000379.1:0-1635 GCF_025962695.1 Candidatus Symbiopectobacterium sp. NZEC135
TATGCAGGTGCGCTTTACTTGATCGTGATCGGTATTCAGGCATTACTCTCGCAGGGTGGCAGCAAGCTGAATGTTGCTTCACTACCGCGCCAGGAAGTCAGCTTGAAAAAAGCCTTCCTGCAAGGCTATCTGTGCAATCTGCTTAACCCGAAAGCCACCCTGTTCTTTCTTGCCATGTTCACTCAGGTACTCAGCACCCACTCCAGCGTCGGGGAAAAACTGTGGTATGCCTTTATTATCTGGGCACTTGCCGTCGTCTGGTGGCCGTTGCTGGTACTGCTGTTCCAAAGCGGCCCGGTCCGTCGTGCATTGGAAAAAGCGCAAAAGCTGGTAGATAAACTGCTGGGCACCGTGTTGATTGCACTGGGCATCAAGGTGGCATTGGGGTAACACATCCCCTCACCGCCCTGACAGTAAAAACCAGCGCTTACACGCTGGTTTTTTAATCACGTACCAATTCCCTGCTTTTATTCCCCCCCATCCGCAGACGTTGGCACGCTTTTCTTCTGCGCTATACATTGCAATACAGAAGCCCAATTTCTTTGGTCATAGGTATTTATGGCTATTTTTTCATTGATATCTGAACTGAAATATTTTTCTTTAATATTATTGATATCTATCGGGAAAAAGGATTGCGAGCTCGAATCCCACAGCACATTTTCAGTATGAAGGTCATCATGCATGATGCCCAGCTTGTTGAGTCTCTCGATCATATCAACAAATTTTTCCTCGGCATTATTCGGCAACGAACCGGGTGGTAAGGAACTCAGCGTTTCACCAGGAATTTTATACATTCTGACATATGAAACGCCCTCATCATCCACCAGGTGCATGGCAGCGTCTTCTCCGTAATAGCGCCTAAACACCTCGGCCTCATGTTTGGCAATCTCTGCGATCGACTCCCCCTCATCGGCCAGGTAAACCTTTATGAGATATGCATTATCATCTGCATCAATAAAAACTTCCCCATTGGTCCCCTCACCGATGAGCTTACCTACATGAAAATCAACTTTGTGCACGGGGAAATCGGGCTTCATTAAGGTAATGGTATCCATAATTTTTGACGTTCCTGGCTCTAGAGGCGCGTCTTTTTTTAATCTTTTAGCCCATGGGGGAATTGTACCCGTTTGTTCAATTTCCAACGCAAAGGCATAGTCATTAAAGAGTCCCTTTTCCTGAAAACGATACTCAGAGAGTAATTTTTCCGCCGACGCCTCGGTAAAACCGTCAACCTCTTTCAGTACGCTGAGCGCCGTTTTTCTTTTTCTACCGCCCAGACCTACTGTCATAATATTCTCCAACCTTTCGGCGAGATTCTCCTGGTAAAACTTATTCTTCTTCAGTCGAAGAACTATCTTAGGGCCATGCACCGGTTTCATCAGCAGAAAACGGTTATTACCCATTTTTTTCACATGAATAAATTGGTTGTTAACATTCAAATAGCTCTTGTTATTTTCATCCCATCGCAATCCATTCTTATCCGGAGAGGACAACTGCGTTACATCGATATTATTGGTAAACATATCCGAGGTAATCTGCTTTTCAAGCGCACTCGACACATGAATAGAGGTTGGACGCTCAAATACCCAGCGCCCACCGTCCCAGGATACCAGATAATGTTCTTTATCAGGATAA
>NZ_JAGFPF010000037.1:0-40748 GCF_025962695.1 Candidatus Symbiopectobacterium sp. NZEC135
CCGGTGCAACTCCCCTTTTGAATTTTATCAATTTCATTGGTTGGATGACCGGCAGAGAGCAATGCCGCCATCGCATCCAGCAAAATAGCCATACCAGAACCTTTCCAATAGCCGGTAGGCAGAATGCGCATGGACTCTTCAATCGGGCCCGGCTCATCCGTCAAGTTACCGTCTTTATCAAACCCACCCGGGAACGGCAGTTTTTCACCTTTGAGGCGTGTGACCTGCAATTTTCCGTAAGCGTACTGCGACATCGCCATATCCAGAACCAATGGCCCCGCCTTGCGCGGCACGGCCATCACAAACGGGTTATTCCCCAAACGCGGGTTCTTTGCGTCCCATGCAGGCATACAAGACTCGGTATTGGTCCAGCAGATAGCAGCATAGCCCCGTTCAGCGGCTTTCCAACCATAGGTGCCGCCGCGCATCCAGTGCGTCGTGTTCTTCAACGCCACGATGCCAACACCATTTTCACGCGCCAGCGCAGTCGCGCGTTCAACAGCAAACAGCGCATTGGTTATGCCCACACCTTGTTGACCATCATAGATTTCCAATGCCCCCAGCGCTTTGACACACGCTGGCTCAGCATGAATATCTACCCAGCCTTTATTAACGTAGTCAACAAACCGGGCAACACGGTTTAATCCATGAGAATAAATACCGTCACAGCTGGACTCGGTATGTATTTGTGCACAGGTGTCTGCTTTCTCTTGATCCAGGCCCGCATTAATGAGCGCCTTTTTAACCGTTTCCTTCATAACATCAAATTGAATTCTTTGCATATTATCCTCATTCTTTTGTGTAGAGTAGGCAGGTATGAGTACGGGTCTCCATTCACGTCTGGACACCGGTCTTGAGCTAAAAACGTAAAATAACCTTACAGCAGCTATGACGATCGTTTTCAAACGTTGCCATCGCGCTGACCACCTCCTGATACGGATAGCGGTGAGTAATCAACTTACTGGGATCGATCAACCCCGCACGCAGCCAGTCGATAACAATCGGAAATTTATGCGCATTGAGGCGCGAGGAATAAATACTCAGTTCCTTGCTGGTGATCCCTTGCTGCGTGACGGTGCACGGGTCTGCCGAGAAGCCCATCAAAACAATGCGGGCTGCGGGAGACGCAAGCGTAATCGCCTCTTGCAGAATGGATGGATGGCAGGCAGCATCAATAATCAACGTGGGTCGATATCCCCGACGAGCCAGCTCATCCGGTAAGGACAGGTGCGTGGTATCAATAACGTAATCCGCGCCACTTTGCCGTGCCATTTCAAGCCGCTCGGGGATGCGATCGACCACGATCACGGTTTGTACCTGATAAACCCCTTTCAGCACCTGAACAGACGTTAAGCCCATCGGCCCTGCGCCATAAATCAAGGCGCAATCTTGTTCTATCGGTTGAACCTGACCCGCGACATTTGCCGCAATCGTAAAAGGCTCAACCATTACCGCGAATTCATCACTCACATCGTCAGGAATGTGATGCGCGTTACGAGCAGGCACCACGGCGTATTCACTGAAACCACCGTCACGATGCACGCCCAATACCACCAGTTCAGTGCACACGTTAGGTTTGCCAATCGAACACGGATAACAGTGACCGCAGCTGACAACAGGATCGACAGAAACACGTTCACCCACGCGCGTTTCCTCAACGCCCTCACCTACTGCTTCAATAACGCCAAAAAATTCATGACCAATCACTCGAGGGTATTTAGCAAAGGGGTTATGACCGTGGTAGATATGGCTATCTGAGCCACAGATCCCTGCCAAACTGATTTTTACCCGAACATCCCCTGGCGAGGGCTGCGGGATAGCGCGTTCCTCAATGACCAGTTGGTTGGGTTGTGCGATAACAATACTTTTCATTCAGCAACCTCATCAACATCAACACACATACTACCATACAAGAAGGGGCGAAGAATAATCCATGAGCAACATCACATTAACACTCAGTCACACGTGGAGATACTCGAACGGGCTTATTTAAAAAGCGTTATTTTACAGACAAATAACGCTTTTATTTCTTGCATTATCAGGCGATAAAATTACCAGACCAGCGTGCGCAGCGTCTGTTTTACCCCATGCTGAAGCAAAGACTGATAGTAGCGCGTCACCGTCGCCACAAACTCACGTTGTTGCGGCAGGTCTTGCCCAAAGATAGCCTCCAGACCCAACAATGCCTGAACGCGGGCTTCTCCCTGCGCGCTGTTACGTACCACGTCAGCCAGCACATCACGCAACGGATCGCTGATATCAATCGCGTTCCCTTGCTCATCCACGCCGCCGACATAGCGCATCCACCCGGCCACACCGAGCGCCAGCATGTCAAAACGGCTGCCGTGCGCCAGATGCCAGCGAATGGAATCCAGCATACGCTGTGGCAGCTTCTGCGAGCCGTCCATGGCTATTTGCCAGGTACGGTGCTTCAACGCACGGTTGCGGTAACGCTGTAACAGCGCGTCGGCGTAAGCCGCCAGATCGACACCCTGTGTGCGCAGCGTGGGCGCCTGCTCTTGCAGCATCAGGTGATGTGCCGCGCTCACTAGCGCCTCATCCTGCATACAGTCGCTGATGTGCGCATAACCCGCCAGATAACCGAGATACGCCAGGAAGGAGTGGCTGCCGTTCAACATGCGCAGCTTCATCTCTTCATACGGCAGTACGTCCTGTACCAGCTCCGCCCCCGCCTTTTCCCAGGCGGGACGTCCGTTGACGAAGTTGTCTTCAATCACCCACTGAAAGAACGGCTCGCAGGCAATGCCCGCCGGGTCGTTCACACCCAGCAGTTCAGTGATTTGCGCCAGCGTTTCTGGCGTCATCGCCGGTACGATACGATCCACCATGGTGGAAGGGAACGTCACGTGCTGTGCTACCCACTGTGCCAGCTCAGGGTCCTGACGCTGTGCCAGTTGGGTTATCACGTTGCGTGTCACATGGCCATTTTCCGGCATGTTGTCGCACGACATCACGCTAAACGGCGGCACGCCGAGCGCTTTACGGCGTTTGATCGCCGCCAGAATCACCCCCGGCAAAGAACGCGGCTGATCGGGATGCTGGAGATCGTGCGCAATCAGCGGATGTTCTGCATTGAGCTGCCCGGTCGCCGGATGATGGCAGTAGCCCTTTTCCGTCACCGTGATGGACACGATAGCAATATCGGGTGCACTTAATGCCGCCAGCACCGCCTCGATGCCGTCCAACTCGGCGTGCAGGGCAGTTTTGGCAACACCGACAATGCGGCTGGTCCAGCCATCGTCCGCCATTTCCGATACGGACCACAGCAGGTCCTGCTCGCGAATATCCTTAATCTGTTGCTCACCACCAATCAGGTTGATTTCGCAATAGCCCCAACCGCTGCCGAACTGTGCGGCCAATTTGTCGGCACACACCGCCTGGTGGGCGCGGTGAAACGCGCCGAAACCAATGTGGGCAATACGCGCGACCAGTTTGCTGCGGTCATATTCAGGCACCGCGGCTTTTGCCTGTAAGAGAGACGTTGTCATAACAGTTTTTCCCTACATGGGTGCTTGCGCACCCGATTACATTTACTCACCCACCGTCGACGCTGCCCGAGTGCCTTTCACCGATGACACGTCCTTCTGGTGCCACAGGGTGTCATAAGGATGGCCGGTTAAATCCTCGACGATACGACGTGCTTCAGGTGATACATCTTGTTTTCTGCCATTGGCTTTCAGGCGTTCCACTTCATCGACAAACACTTTGTGCGTGGTTTTATTCAAGCTGAAGGTCAATGCCTGCCACAGCGCTATCAACAACAGGCTTGCGGTGCCGATAAACATCAGACCGGCAATGGTTTGAATCGCTTCCTGCGGTTGTGCCTGGCTGCCTTTGACAAAGCCGCCCCACTGCAACATCAGGCCAACAACAAAGGTGGCAATCGCGACCGTGGTTTTACGCGAGAAGGTCATCACCGCGGCAAACAGCCCTTCACGACGCTGACGGGTGATCATCTCGTCAATATCGGGAATGAACGGGAACACGTTCCACGGAGTGAACTCCAGCACGCAGCGACCCACTTGGTAGAAACCGGCCAGCGCCACCAGCATCACCATCTTGTTGTCCACCGGGAAACGGTAGACGTAGAAGAACCCGGCCAGACACAGCATCATCAGCGTGTAGGCGAAGATATACAGGCGTGACGGGCCATATTTGATGATCGCCAACCCGGATAACAACGTCACTGGCAGCCCGACAATACTCATGGAGAGCAGGCTTCCGGCAAACGCCGAGGAGACGTTCAGACAGTAGACGCAGAAGAACACAAATACCGTGTTGTAGACATCTTTCGCCGTGAAGGAGAACAGATAAATCGCCAGATGTTTTCTAAAGGCGCGCACACGCAAGGTTGAGGCATAATCCTTGAACAACCCGCCCAGCATACGCAGTTTTTCACCCAGGGTACGCGGCGGTGATTCCGCTTCCAGTTCTGCCAGCATTTCCGGCGTCAGTTCACGTTCCCAGGTCACTTTCCAGGAGATGAACACGCACACCATAAAGATGACTGAGAACATCACACCGTTGATCAAGTAAGCGTTAGCATCATGCTCACCGTAGTGCTTGATCAACAAGCCAGGGATAAAGGTCGCAAGAAACGTCCCTAGCGCCGAGAGGAACATACGGCAGGTAGAGAGTTTGGTGCGCGAGTTAAACCCTTTGGTCATTTCAGACGGCAGCGTCTCCCACGGGATCAGCACCATCGCGGCAATGATTTCAAACGCCAGATACACCGCCAGATAGAACCAGTAATTCATACCGTTGAGCCACAGCAGAGAATACACCAGCATCAGCGGCGAACCGACGAGCAGAAAGAATCTGCGGCGACCGAATTTCTTACCGAAATAGTTTTTATAAAAGTGGTCGGTAAAACTGCCCATAAACAGGCTAACAATAGCATCGACAATACGCGCAATGGCGACAATCGAGGCAGCTTCCACCGGCGTTAAGCCCACAAAAGTGGTATAAAAAAAGAGTAACCAGGCCCCGATAACGGTAAAGGCTCCGCCACCCATAATATCCGTCAAACCATAACCAATACTGACCGGTATAGTCACTTTCTTAGAAGCAGACATGTTCTATCCTCATTAAAATGAGAGTAATAATCAGAATTTAAAATAGTGTAGGGCGTTATCGTGACAAATATTTCTTACCATACGTTGCAGGATAATGTCATCCGCGGGAAATTCCCCGGCATCGATCCATTGTCCAATTAATCCACATAATATCCGGCGGAAATAATCGTGACGTGGGTAAGAAACAAAGCTGCGCGAGTCAGTCAGCATACCGACAAAATTCATCAGCAGCCCTTGATCCGCCAGCGCGTTAAGCTGGCTCAACATGCCACGGCGCGTATCGTTGAACCACCAGCCTGACCCGAACTGAAGCGGTGATTTAACGCCCTCTTCTCCGGACTGGAAGTTAGCAATCGTCGAGGCCACAATGTCATTGTAGGCCGCGTATAAGTTATAAATGATTGTCCTGGGTAAATGATTCTCCTCGGCCATTGCATTGAGAAAGGCATTGAGATTGGCGGCCAACCGGGGTTGATCGGCAATAGCGTCAAACCCGCTATTTATCCCCACTTTTTCCAACATGCGTTGGTTATTATTGCGGATCGCGCCGAAATGAATTTGCATAGCCCAATCATATTTTTTATATAACCGGGCTAGCGTAATAAATAATACGCTTTGCCAAATACTCTCATCCGCAGCGGTGATTATTTCACCCTGCATTTTTTTCAGGAATACCGTATCACCCTGTACCGTGGTGAACGGAGTAAAAGTCAAATCGCCCAGCCCGTGATCGGAAATACGGCAGCCAACCTCGTGGAAAAACTGTACCCGCGCTTCCAGCGCACGCTCAAAATCCGTGAACCGGGTAATGGTTTCGCCGGTCAATTCCGCCAAACGCACCAAGGCAGCCGAGAACTGGTGTCTGTCGTTCGAGAAAAACTCATCCGGTCTAAAGGTCGGCAACACTTTAGGGGTGAAACTGGCATCCTGCCTCAACAACTGATGATAATGCAGAGAGTCCAGCGGCGAATCCGTGGTGCAGATAACCTCAACCCGAGAGCGCGTCATTAACGCACGCGGTGTGAAAGCGTCATCCTGCAACTGGCGGTTGCAGGCATCCATGATGTCACGCCAGTTGCGGCTACTCAGCATCTCGTCAATGCCGAAGTATTGTTTCAGTTCCAGATGTGTCCAGTGATAAAGCGGGTTACCGAACGCTGCTTCAACGGTTTCGGCCCACGCCTGAAATTTCTCTTCAGGCGTGGCATTGCCGGTGATCTTCGCTTCTGGGATGCCGTTGGCGCGCATCGCGCGCCATTTATAGTGATCGCCCGCCAACCACAGCTCCGTGATACTGCTGAAACGGCGGTTTTCATAAATATCTTTGGCTTCCAGATGGCAGTGGTAGTCGATAATCGGTAAATCACGCGCCACCTGCTGATAGAGTTTGACCCCGGTCGGGCTGCCTATCATAAAGTTG
The DNA here is from genome assembly GCF_025962695.1 of Candidatus Symbiopectobacterium sp. NZEC135. Lineage (NCBI taxonomy): Bacteria > Pseudomonadati > Pseudomonadota > Gammaproteobacteria > Enterobacterales > Enterobacteriaceae > Symbiopectobacterium > Candidatus Symbiopectobacterium sp. NZEC135. The sequence continues at coordinate 6,517 of NZ_JAGFPF010000037.1, forward strand.
TCGTTAATCAAGCTCATTGCTTTTCTCCTGCATCATCACAGTCGATGACCACTTACCAGTTCCACAGTGTGCCATCTTCCAAACGTGCTACCGGCAGGTAGGCCGGTTCGTAGGGATATTTCGCCGCCAGTTTTTCATCAAACTCGATGCCCAGCCCCGGTTTTTCACCCGGATGCATGTAGCCATCTTCAAACGTCCAACTGTGCGGGAACACCTCCAGCATCTGCTCGGAATAACCCATGTATTCCTGTACGCCAAAATTCGGCACCCAGAGATCGAAGTGCAGCGCGGCGGCCATGCAGATCGGTGACAAGTCGGATGGGCCGTGTGAACCGGTACGAACCTGGTACAGCGACGCAAAATCGGCAATGCGGCGCATGCCCGAGATACCGCCCGCATGCGTAATGGTGGTGCGGATGTAGTCGATAAGCTGTTCTTCGATAAGCTGCTTACAATCCCAAATGCTGTTGAACACTTCCCCGACGGCAATCGGTGTTACCGTGTGCTGACGAATCAAGCGGAAGCATTCCTGATTTTCTGCGGGCGTCGGATCTTCCATCCAGAACAGGCGGTAGGGTTCAACACTTTTACCAAAGCGGGCAGCTTCAATCGGCGTCAGGCGGTGGTGCATGTCATGCAGCAAGTGTTCGTTGAAGCCGTATTTATCACGTACGGCCTCAAACAGTTTCGGAGCGAAATCCAGGTACTTTTCCGTTGACCACAGTTGTTCTTCGGGCCAGTTACCTTTAGTAGCGGGTTCATACGCCAGGCCTTTTCCTTTAGCCATGCCGTAGGTGGTTTTCATTCCCGGCACGCCACACTGCACGCGAATCGCTTTGAAGCCCATTTCGCGATGTTTGGCGTAATCATCCAGCGCTTCATCAACGCTGTGCCCGGTGGTGTGGCAATACACCATTACGCCCGTGCGCGACGCACCGCCCAGCAGTTGATACAGCGGCATGTTGGCAACCTTGCCTTTAATGTCCCACAACGCCATATCCACCGCCGAAATGGCTGACATGGTTACCGGACCGCGACGCCAGTAGGCACCTTTATAGAAAAACTGCCAAATGTCCTCAATCTGCTGTGCATCGCGCCCAATGAGCTGCGGGCAAACATGGTCTTTCAGGTAGGAAGCCACCGGCAGCTCACGCCCATTCAGCGTGGCATCGCCGATGCCGGTCACACCGTCTTCGGTAGTGATTTTCAGGGTGACAAAATTACGCCCCGGACAGGTAACAAATACTTCAGCACTGATAATTTTCACGTCAATATCCTTGTACATCACGATTTAATGCCGACTACCATACAAGTAGATCTAGTATTAAAACATGACCAAATTCACATTTACGCACGATGAGGGAAATTGTTCGGAAGAAAATCAGTCAGTGCTGCCCGGCCAATACCGGGCGTTATTAGCAGGCAGGACGAAGAGAGAGGCGGTTTTCTTCAATAAAATCAATGAAGAGCTTAACCATAGGGATCTGCGCACTGCGCTTGAGATAGCTGACCGCGAAAATGCGGGGCAACGGGGTTTCCAGCGGTGTGATGGTAATATCGTAACCTTCAAGGCTTCCGGCAACCTGGGTGCACAAGAACACCACGCCGTTCTGGTTCATGACCAGATCCATGATGATATCGATATTGCTGCATTCACGGAAATAGCTGGGTTTCAATCCCTGCTTGGTATAGGCATCTGAAACAATGGCATGCTCACCGGTGCCTTTCTGCGGCACAATCAACCGCGCCTGCGCCAGGGTTTCAAGGCTCAGCGTTTTATGCTGCGCCAACGGATGGTTGCTCGCCATCACGGCCACCAGTTGATCTTCATACAGCACCTGATGTGCAAACAGCGGATCGTCCTGATAGTCGGCAAACGGCGTAGAATAGGAGAAATGGAGATCGCCGTTACGCACCTTTTCTAACAGATCCATGCTAACACCGTCGATAAATGACATCTCAATGTTAGGATAGCGCCGCTGAAACTGGCTAAAGATTTCGTAATGGCGCAGACGATTGAATATCGGAAGAACACCGACTAACAATGCACCATCGTGGCTGTCTTCATAACCACGAATAAATTGCTCAATATCGTAATATTCTCTAATTATGCCTCGTATTTTTTTGGCAAATGCCTTACCAAAAGGGGTCAGAGAGAATTGACGCGTGGTACGATTTATCAGTTTTCTTTCTGTTTCCTGCTCCAGGCGCGCTATCTCCTGCGAAAGAAACGCCTGGGAAATATTCAGCGTTTTCGCTGCTTTAGTAAAACTGCCAATGCGAATCAGCTCATGATAGTAGACAAGGCGCTTAATATTTATCATTGATGCCTTAATTTATAATTAATCGATATAACTATTATATTAACACACAAAAAAAACAAATGTGACAAGAGACACAAATAGTATGTTGCCGAACGTGCTTAAATGAATTCCGCATGACAAAACAATATATATTATTTATATGTGAATGCCAGGTTGCATAAATGGCATAGGGAACCTGCACCTCAATAAAACGATGTTAGCAGCATAAAGCTATTTTTCATTATTTACGTTATGCACACGTTTGTGGCGCAAAGACACATTGCCGCATTGCTGCATTGCTGCATTCATCTGCGAAAAAGATATTCGCCTCTTTACGCGAGTCGCATCAACCTCTTTTTTAGAGGCGCTATTCGCGCACGCCCTATTTCTGGGGCTACAGAGGTTGGGAAATAATGCTTGTTAATCACTAAGGAATGATGATGTCTACCAACAATAAATCGATGGCGCTGTGCCTGCTTTGTGCCTTAGGTGGCTTATCCGCGACTGCCGCTATCGCAGATGCGCCGTTACATACGTTGTCCATAAAGAAGAGTGTTCCATCGGTAAAATTGATCTCCAACGTGGTTTTCTCTCAGGTGCCAATGCGCGGCTATTCCAACGTGGCGCTGAAAATGGATATTTTGCAGCCTGAATCGCCGAAAGCCCTGCCTGCCGTGCTGTTTGTCACCGGCGGCGGTTTTATCAACGCCAACAAGGATAACTTCGTCCAGCAACGTCTGGCGATGGCAGAGGCAGGCTACGTGGTTGCCAGCATGGAATACCGTGTAGCACCGACCGTGCTGTTTCCCGCGCCGCTTGAAGATGTGAAATCAGCGGTACGTTATCTGCGAGCACAGTCTGGAAAATTTGGCATTGATGGCGCGCATATTGCGGTATTCGGCGCATCGGCTGGCGGCTATCTGGCGGCCTTTACCGGCACATCGAACGGCGACAAACAGTTTGATAAAGGGGAAAATCTGGATCAAAACAGTCAGGTTCAGGCGGTGATCGATTTCTACGGACTCTCCGATTTGCTACGCGTTGGTGAAGGCTTCCCTGATGATGTGGTACAAAAACACACCTCCGCGTCAGCAACCGAGGCTATCTGGGTAAACGGCACTTCCGTCTTCAACGATGGCGGCCCGATCACACGCTATCCTGAACGCGCTGCCGCCGCTAACCCCATCAATTACATTAACAGCAATACCCCTCCGTTCCTGATTATGCACGGCACCAAGGACACCGTTGTCTCACCGCGCCAAACGGAAATACTGCATCAGGCATTATTACAAAAGGGCATTGATTCTACATATTACTCGGTGAACAACGCACAGCACGGTGGTGATTACTGGATGCAGCCTGAAATTATGAAAATTGTGATCCAGTTCTTGGATAAACATTTAAAGGGCTAATATTCACACTATTTTAACGCACTTTCCTCCTTCGCGCCTGAATATTCAGGCGCGTTTTTCCCCGTAGACATTGATACTCTCACGTCACAGTTTTCATCATTATTTATAAGCCGATCACACTATTTCATGCTAATAAAAATGATTCTCAATTGACTCTATTACATTATTTACCTTTCATTCACAGTTGCTCATGGTATTTAATGACACGCTATATTTATCTTCCTGAAATTTATAATAAATCCAGATAACTTTTATATTAATCTTCAAAACTGCAAATGTGATTTACTGCACACTCTAATCACTATGAGGTATGGTCAAATAAAACCCATAGGAAGCTCATGGTTTACGTGCGTCTTATATTTTTTATCGATAAAAAATTTCTGATGCCTGCTGGGTACCGATATAAAAAAGTTTTTGTTCACTGTCTCAGGGGAGTTCTTCCACACTGCGTCACAACGAATCAGACATTACAAAAGCCAATCACCCGACGATTTTTCGGTACCGACATCAGCATGACTACATCAACTAGCATTCAATACTGAAGGTGATGTTATGGAAGATCATTCCCGCCGCCGATTTCTTGCCTACATGGGGAGTGCCATTTTTGTGACTGGCAGTTCCTCATTGGCATTAGCAAATGAGGCTGCACCGCAAAACGCGACACCCGCTACTGGCGCTCCGAAAGGGGTACGTTATGGCATGCTGCACAACGAGTCACTGTGTATCGGCTGTAAAGCCTGTATCGGTGCCTGCAAAGAGACCAACAATGTCCCCGATGGCGTTACTCGCCTCGAAATCCTGACCTCGGTGAATATTCCGCGCACCTCGACCAGTCGTGCTGTACGCCAATATTTCCGTAAATCCTGCCAGCATTGCGAAAACCCACCGTGCGTTTCCGTGTGCCCGACCGGTGCGTCCTTCAAGGATGCGCTGACCGGCATCGTCGATGTTAACGACAAGCGCTGCGTAGGCTGCCGCTATTGCATCGCGGCCTGCCCTTACCACGTGCGCTTTATTAACCCAGTAACCAACACCGCCGATAAGTGCAACTTCTGCCGTGAGACCAATCTGGCCGCAGGCAAAAAGCCGGCCTGCGTCGAGATCTGTCCGACCCACGCACTGGTATTCGGTGATTTGAACGATCCGGCCAGCGATATTTCTCAAATGATCCTCGCGAACCCGACCTATCGCTCCAAAGTGTATCTGGGTACCGAACCGAAGCTCTATCGCATTCCTGGTAAACGCGGGGTAATCGACAATGCTTAATGCTTTCCACTTCGACACGCTGGTATGGGACTGGCCCATTGCCATCTATCTGCTTTTGGTGGGCATTTCCGCGGGCATGATCACCCTGACGATGCTGCTGAAATATTACGTGCCCGCAGAGTACAGCGGCAAAAATCCCATCGTTATCGCGACGGCAGTCGTGGCACCGTTGTCGGTGATGCTTGGTCTGATTATTCTGATCTTCCACCTGACTCGCCCAATGACCTTCTGGTATCTGATGGTCTTCTATAACCCGGGCTCCATCATGTCACTCGGTGTGATGCTGTTTCAGGTCTACTTCGTGTTTATCATCCTGTGGCTGGTCAGTTTGTACCGCGATGAACTGCTGACGCTGGTGAGCAAGTTCAACAACGGTGGCCTGCTCTCTCTGGTGCGAAACCTGAGTACCATTATCCAGAAACGTATCCGTTGGTTTGAAAACACGCTGTTGGTGTTAGCCATCCTGTTGGGCTGCTATACCGGCTTCCTGCTGTCAGCGCTCAAATCCTTCCCGATGCTGAACAATCCGGTACTGCCGGTGCTGTTTCTCGCCTCGGGCACCACGTCAGGTATTGCAGTGGCGCTGTTGGCCGGGGCCTTTAATCGCCGGTTTATTGCAGAACACAAGGGCACACTGCATTTCATCCACAGGATTGAAAACCCGGTGGTGTTCGCAGAGATCTTCTTGCTGTTCGCTTTCTTTGTCGGGTTGCTGTTGGGCGGCGGTCAGAAGACCCTGTCGGCACATAACGCGCTGACCGGTTTCTGGGGCGCTGTGTTCTGGATTGGGGTTATCGGCGTGGGCATTGCGGTGCCGCTTATCGCCGGGTTCCTGAAGAACCACGACAGTGCGCCAAGCCGCAAACAGATGGCGTTTATGGCCGGTCTAAGCCTGCTCGGTGTGTTCCTGCTGCGTATGTTTGTCCTGTACGCCGGCCAGATGACAGTAGCTTAAATCATGAAGACGTCGTGGACCCTGTTCTGGATTGCATCCATCACTTTTTTTATGCAATCCGTCGACACGACGATGCTGTATATCGCACTGCCAGCCATTGCGGAGGCGCTTCACCAACCGGTGCTACATATGGAGCTGATTGTTATCTCCTATGTGGTCACCGTGGTGGCTTTCACCCCCGTTAATGGCTGGATGGCAGAGCGACTGGGTGAACGCAACACCTACCTTGTCGCCATTGCCATTTTTATGACGGGCTCGCTGCTGTGTGTCACCGCAACGTCTATCGTCAGTCTGAGCGTGTTTCGGTTTATACAAGGGATCGGCGGTGCGTTGATGCTGCCGATAATCAGAACCATCATTTTGAGGACCACGCCAGATACCATGAAACTCCTATTCCTCAACCGCATTACCCTGCTGGGGTTACTGGGCACCATGATTGGCCCGGTAGTGGGGAGTTTGATGGTCAATATGCTGTCGTGGCGTCTAATTTTTGTACTCAATATTCCCCTGTGCCTGATGTGCCTGTGGCTTGCGAGAACCCATATTCCCGCCAGTATGCAGGTTACACATTTTCGCGGAGACAGCTTCAAGCTGATGCTGCTGGTCGGCATGCTGTTCCTTGGCACCTTTCTGCTGACAGCGGTGCCGAAAAACATCATCAGCCTCCCACTGAGCGCCGCATTGGCCCTCGGCGGGTTCAGCCTGGCATTCCTCTATTTCAAACGGGATATGCTTGCCGTGCGGCCTCAACCGCGTGAAAACCTGTTTACCATTAAAACGTTTTCCATCGGCGTGACCAGCGGCATTGTCACGCGCGTTTTACTCTCTTCGATTCCGGTGGTGATGTCGCTGATGCTGCAAACCCAATTAGCGTATGACCCCGCCACCGTAAGCCTGATTTTGCTGCTGTTTTCCAGCGGTGCCCTGCTCTCTAAACTGGGCTTTGAGCCACTGATCAAACGGATTGGCTACCGCAAACTGCTGCTGCACACCACGGTCTTTACCTCACTGTGTATTTTTGCCATGAGTGCCGCCGTGCAGGAGAACGCCACCCTTTTCATCGGCATTATTGCCGTGCTGCTCGGCATGTTGATTTCGACGCTGCATTCCGCAGAGAGCACACTGGCCTTCAGCAATTTGAGTCACCATACCTATAACAACGGCAATAACATTATGACGGTGACTCAGCTGCTCTCCATTATGGTAAGCATGGCATTAACCTTTCCCATGCTGCGTTTTCTTTCTCGCATGGAGAGCGCCATTAATGTAAACAGCTTCAGTTTATTATTTATTTTACTCGGTATCGGATTACCCATTTGTTGTTTTATATTTATGCATCTCAATGAAGATGACGGCCATCATTTTATTCATGGGAGATAAAGAAGAACTCGCGAAATAATTTTTCCGTTCAATATTACATTGAATATTTATACACTTTTTATTGGAACCGTTAATATGAAAACATTTCAGGGTACGGCAGCTTTTTGTCTGCTGATTGCATCAGGCTTCGCGTTTGCAGACGGCGATTTTAAAGCAGGCACCTATTCTTCCGCCAGCACCGGTATCGGTGGTGATGTGACTGTCACACTCGATGTGGATGCGCAAGGAAAAATCAATAAAGCCACGGTTGACGCGCCTTCTGAAACGCCAGAAGTGGGTGGGGAAGCGGCAAAAGTGTTGGCTAAAAGCTTCGTTGAAAAACAAAGCGTCAACATTGATGGCGTGTCTGGTGCCACATTAACCAGCGAAGCCGCACTAGAAGCCGCAGGCAACGCGTATAATCAAGCGAAAGTCACTAAATAACCATTATTTATTTCTGCCAGCCACGCTGCGTAATAAATAGTCAATTAAACATCTCTGCTGAATAATATCGGCAAGATGGCGACTACGCATTATTCCTTTTTACCTTAAAAAGAATAACGCGAGCATGGCCCCCTTTTGCCAAAAAACAACAGGGGGAATAATAAGAGTACAACCATCGCATCAATATTTTTATTACAACTATTGAGAGTGGAGAGTATATGAAAATAGTCAGGAGAACGCTGATTGCAGCCGCCTGTTTATCGCTGTTGGGTACCGGTGCTGTCAATGCAGAAACTATCGTAAAAACGGCTGACGTGGTAATTATCGGTGCCGGGGCTTCAGGCACATCCGCCACCATGGCCGCAGCCGAAAAAGGCGCGAAAGTTATTCTGTTGGAAAAACAAGGTGTAGTCGGCGGCACCGGGAATTTTGCGGAAGGGATCTTCGCCGCAAACAGTTCCATGCAAAAACGTCAGGGGATTATCGTTACCCCGGATATGGCATTCAAAACCATCATGGAATACAGCCACTGGCTGGCAAACCCGTTCGTGGTTCGCGCGTTTGTTAACCGCTCTGCCGATACCATCGAATGGGTGAAATCCAAGGGCATCAAGTTCGAATACATCGGTCCTGGGGGGCCAGGCGGGATGTTGACCTGGCACGTTATTGACGGACCGGGCCACGGTCGTTTCCTGATCAAAACCTTCCATGAGCAGTTTAAAAACATGGATGTCACCACCATGGTGAAAACCGCGGGTAAAGACTTGATCGTGAAAGATGGCAAAGTCACTGGCGTGACGGCGCAAGACGAGCAAGGCAACACCATCCAGATCGATGCCAAAGCGGTTATCGTCGCCACCGGTGGTTATGCCAACAACAAAGAGATGCTGCAAAAATACGTCGCCTTCCCAGATACCATTATGGTGGGCAACGTCGGTAAAGACGGCGACGGGATCAAAATGGCCTGGAAAGCCGGTGCCAAAGATGAAGGCATGGGTGTACTGCAAGCATACCGCCCTGGCCTGCCAGACTACGCACCAAACTCCCACATGCTGGCTGCGGCGCGCCAACCTTATCTGTGGGTAGATACCCATGGCCGTCGTTTTACCGATGAATCCAACGTCATCATTTGGCCTCACTCCGGTAATGCGCTCTCCAAAGCGGGCGGCATCATGTACTCCATCTTTGATGAAACCTCACGTAAACATTACGTGAACGACGGGATCGATGTACCGATCGGTGAATGGGTTATCGCTAACACCAAACTCACCAAGTTTGATGAAGAGTTTGACAAAGAACTCCAGAAAAACCGCGGCTTTGTCTACAAGGCACAAACGCTGGACGCACTGGCTAAAGCCATGGGCGTTGACGCCAGCGTGCTGAAAGAGACTATCGATCAGAACAACGTCTTTGCCGCGCAAAAACGTGATGAAGTGTTCAACAAGAACATGGATTACCTGCGTCCGGTGAAAACCGGGCCGTTCTATGCCGTTAAAATGCAGCCTGCCGCACTCGGCACGCTGGGCGGCGTGAAAATTAACGAGAAGATGCAGGCCATCAACAAAGACGGCAATGCCATCCCAGGCCTGTATGTCACCGGTAATGACGCAGGCGGCATGTACGGCGACACTTACGATCTGCTGTTAGGCGGCGGCACCTTCGGTTTCGCCCTGAACTCAGGCCGTATAGCCGCAGAAAGTGCGCTGGATTACATGCACTTCAAAAAACAATAATCCTGCTCTCCAGCAACCTGCGCCGTTAAGGGCAGGTTGCTCTTTTCCCTACCCCGCCTTACGAAACGTCAGATTAAACCGGTAATCCTCCGTTCCAGCCTTGATGGCCTGCACACCGTGAAAACGCAGGCGTGACGGCCCGCCCCACACCAGCACATCGCCCTGCGTCAGCGGGATACGCTGCACGGCATCACTGCGCTGCATACCACCAAACTGAAAGATGGCCGGTAACCCAAGCGATACAGAAACAATCGGCTGCGAGAAATCCCGTTCATTTTTATCCTGATGCAATGACATCCGGCTGCCCACCGCATAGCGGTTCATCAGGCAAGCATCGGCAACAAAGTCAGCAAACCCCGCCTCGTGCGCGGCCTGCTGCGCCAGTTGAGCAAACAGCACTGGCATCGCGGGCCAAGGCGCGTCCGTAAGGGGATCGTGGCGCGAATAACGATAGCCCTGCGCATCCGTCACCCAGCCCAGCGCGCCACAATTGCTCATGGCGGCTGACATGATAAAACCGCCCGGCGTGGTCATTTGACGAAACGGTGCCACGCGCGTCAGTTGGTCAATCATCTGCATCAGCGTTGGTGCACACTCAGCGGCGAACCCGCGCAGCACCACGGCGCCGGGTGCCAGCGTTTGGGTCCAGTGCGGCGCGCCCTCATGCGCGAACAGATCATCCGTCATGGGATTCCTTAGCCTCGCTCTCTAACAGTTGGCGTTTACGCGCAATACCCCATCGGTAGCCCGACAATGCCCCATCGGTGCGAATGACCCGATGGCAAGGGACAATAACCGCCAGGCGGTTGGCGGCGCATGCGCCAGCCACCGCACGCACCGCGCCCGGCTGACCCATTTTTTCTGCAACGTCGCGGTAGCTGAGCGTGGTTCCCAGCGGAATGTCTCGCAAAGCCTGCCAAACACGCAGCTGAAAAGCGGTGCCACGAATATCCAGCGGTAACGTTAATGGCGCCCCCGGTGAATCAATAGCGCGGATAACCAGCGCCATGCGTTGCTCAAACGCCGCATCGCCGTCAAGCACCGTCGCATTGGCAAACAGGGAGTGCAGCTCGTTCATCAATGCGGTGGCATCATCCCCCAGTAACACGGCGCACACCCCGTGTTCGCTCTCCGCCACCAAAACCGCTCCCAGCGAACACGACCCAATAGCGAAGTGGATCGTCATACCCTGCCCCTTGTGTTTAAAACGGCGCGGCGCCATGCCCAGCAGTTGGTGAGACTCCTGGTAAAACTGCTCGCTGGAATGAAAACCCGCCGCCAATGCAGCCTGCGTTACCGGCGCAGCACCGCTCAGCAAGGCGCGCACACGCTGACCACGCAATGCGGCAGCATACCGTTTTGGCGTCACGCCAACCTGGGCTTTAAACAACCGGTGAAAATGGTAGGGGCTAATACCCACAGCGTTTGCCACCTGCGTCAATGTCAGCGATGTCTCCGCCTGCCTCATCAGTTGGCAGGCGTGCTCAATAGCCGCACATTGCCGTTGCTCACGCGACAGACTTCCCGGGCAGCAGCGTTTACAGGGCCGGAACCCGGCCTGCTGTGCCGCCGCCGCATCCACAAAGAACTGCACGTTTTCCCGCAGCGGTAACCGGGATGCGCAGGAGGGCATGCAAAATATCCCCGTGGTTTTAACGCCATAGACAAAACGACCGTCAGCCTGTTTATCGCGTTGGCACAGGGCATCCCACCATGTATTTTCACGTAAAGCACGTTCTTCCTCAGGAGCAGCGCGTACGTTTGTCGACATCACTCACCTCGCAATCTCTGGTCACAACAGAGATCCCACCCTACCGGTTACGTCTGATGAATACCTGACGGATTCTTGCTTTCTCATTCCAGAAATCCATCGCAGGGTGACAACCCTGATTCACTCTTTTATGCTGGAAGCCTACCCTTTTTCCCTCAGGTTCAGGATCAAGTATGTCACACCCGCAGCCGGTATTATGGAACTCGGCGCAGAGCGTGCAGTTGGCATGCGAACATCTGCGCACGCTTGGGCCGCGCTGGCAAGCGCTGCTGAACCACATCGGCGAATGTCAGCACCAAACGCACCCGCATCGTGAACCCTATGAAGCGCTGATGCGTGCCGTGGCTTACCAACAGCTCACCACCCGCGCGGGAGATGCCATGATCCGCCGCCTGTTGGAGGCCTTTAGCCCTGACGGGCAGGCATTCCCTTGCGCTGAACAGATTGCCGCCAGTGAGAAAGACGCGCTGCGCCAATGCGGCTTCTCAACGCGCAAGGCAGAAACGCTGCGCGCGATTGCGCACGGTACCCGAGACGGTGTGGTGCCCTCGCGAGAACAGGCGCTAACGATGGATGACGACACGCTTATCGAGCGGTTATCGAGGTTGAAAGGGATTGGCCGCTGGACGGTCGAAATGTACCTGATTTATGGATTGGAACGGATGGACATTATGCCGTTGGACGATCTCGGCATCCGCTTAGGGTTGTGCTATTTGCATCAGCGCGATGCGATACCTTCGCGCCGTGAATTGGCGGAACTCAGCCTGCCGTGTCAGCCTTTTCGTACCGTTGCCGCTTGGTATTTGTGGCGTAGCCCGATGATGCCAGACTACGCCGATTTCAAAAGCCGCCTGAAAACCAACAACCGAAAAGGCTGATGGTATTAGTGGGAGCGTGATGCGGCGGGCGACTTCCCGCGTTCACCGTCTCGGCGTGCCATAAACCGGGCGCGCAGTTTGTCGTATACCCAGTTATACACCACAGTATACGGCAGGAAAAACAGGAAAAAGCCGATCTCGACCATCAATGCCTGCCACAGCGTGATCTCCAGCATCCAGGCTGCGGCTGGCAACCCGAACAGGATAAAACCGCCCTCAAAACCTAATCCGTGCAGGATACGTACTTTGGCACCGCGCGCCACGCGCGATACCGGCCACAAACGATCGAACAGGGCGTTGTAGATGATATTCCATACCATGGCGATGCTGGAGAGCATAATCGCCAATGCCCCCATGGAAAACAGCGGCTTGTTAAACAGCCAGGCACCAATGGGTGCCGTGATCAATAGGGCAACTACCTCATAGCCGACAGCATGAAACACACGCTCACCCACGCTTCGGCGCTGTACTGCGGTTGTTTGTCTCTTTGCTGCGTTAGATTGCATACATCACCACACTTTTATTCATCAATTTGGTATTGGGTCAATTAACAAAACAGGCGGTGGAGAAAGCCTCTCACCGCTTGACGATGGCAGGTTATATCGTTATTACTGGAAGAGTGAAATTAATATCCATCGATAAAAACGATGGACATGAGAAGAGAGTGGCGATGCGCTATTCCCCCGAATCCCTGATTGCCTTTGTGACCGCTGCGCAAACCGGCTCTTTCTCGGCCGCTGCGCGTCAGCTACGTAAAAGTCAGTCCACCGTGAGCGCGGCCATCGCCAACCTCGAAGCCGATCTCGGGTTGGTGCTGTTCGATCGCGCCGGGCACCAACCGCGACTGACGGATGATGGTCATAAGGTGCGCGTGCACGTAGAGGCCATTCTTGCTGCCAGCGACACGCTGGATGCGCTGGCGGTCCGTCTGGCTAACCGTATTGAACCGCGCCTGACCTTTGTGTTGTCGGATATGTGGAAAGCGGCGCATTACGATCCGCTGCTACACGCGTTCTCTGCCCGTTTTCCTGATATCGAGTTCGAGTGTCTGATCGCCGAGGATGAGGATGCCATCGACCTGCTTCAAGTACAGCGCGCACACATGGGCGTAATCCGCACTCAGCCCCACTATCCGACAGAAATAAGCGCCTCACGGCTACACGTCAAAACCGAAATGGCCATCTTTGTTGCCGCACAGCATGCATTGGCGCAGCAACAGCCTGTTTCACCGCAGCAGTTGGCGACGGTACGCCAACTTTATCTGAATACCTATACGCGCACAGAACGCCAGCCAAAAGAAGGTATTATTTGGTCTGCCCCCTCTTACCTTATGCTGCTAGAAATGGCAGAACAGGGGTTTGGCTGGAGCATCCTGCCACGTTGGTTGGTCGATCAGTTTGGTCATCAGATATTGGTGGAACTCTCGGTCACGGGTTGGCCGCAACTGATTGAAATGGATGTCGTGTGGTCAAAACAGCATCCACCAGGACCGGCAGGATTTTGGATGATCGATAATTTGCTGATGCAAAAAGATCCGACATTACCGTGAAATAAATAAGACCTTGATAGACCAACACAGACCGACTATTTTCATATCGAACGATAAAAACCACATTATTTACAGGGAAAATAACTCGATAAATTTACTTATTTTTATTAAACAAGTTACGCAATATAATAGACATCAATGTCAGCGTGGCGCTTTATTGCTGTTTCATTATTTTCACTGCGTTTTTTTTATCGCCCAGGGTGTAAAAACCCACAAATTCGATGTAAAAACTGTGATATACCAAAGTGGTACGCTATGCCAGAAACCCCTACCATGGTCAGGATAATTGTGCTAACGCATAAGCGAATACTTCCCTATAAAAATGATAATCATATTCAAGATGGAAAGTCGCCAAAGGGATACTGAATCTTTCTTTTAATTTGTTGCAAGTGAGAAAAACATGTCGAATAAACCATTTTATTATCAAGAACCTTTTCCGCTAAGCAAAGACAACACCCAATATCGCCTGATCAGCAGCGATTATGTCTCCACCACCCAGTTTGAAGGCGAAGAGATCCTGAAGATCGACCCGCAGGCATTAACCCTGCTGGCACAACAGGCCTTCCACGATGCATCGTTTATGCTGCGTCCCGCTCACCAACAGCAAGTGGCGGATATCCTCCACGACCCAGAGGCGAGTGAAAACGACAAATACGTGGCACTGCAATTCCTGCGTAACTCGGAAATTGCCGCCAAGGGCATTTTGCCGACCTGCCAGGATACCGGTACGGCGATTATCGTGGGTAAAAAGGGCCAGCGGGTCTGGACCGGTGGCAACGACGCCGAAGCGTTGTCCCGGGGTGTGTATAACACCTTTATTGAAGATAACCTGCGCTATTCGCAGAACGCCGCGCTGGATATGTACAAAGAAGTCAATACCGGCACCAACCTGCCGGCCCAAATCGACCTCTACAGTACGGAAGGGGCAGAATACAAATTCCTGTTTGTCACCAAAGGCGGCGGCTCTGCCAACAAAACCTACCTTTATCAGGAAACCAAGGCGCTGCTGACGCCGGAAAAACTGAAAAACTTCCTGGTGGAAAAAATGCGTTCACTGGGCACCGCAGCCTGCCCGCCGTACCACGTTGCCTTTGTTATCGGCGGGACGTCAGCGGAAAGTACGCTGAAAACCGTGAAGCTGGCGTCCACCAAATACTATGACGCGCTGCCGACCAGCGGCAATGAACACGGGCAAGCCTTCCGCGATGTCGAACTGGAAAATGAACTGCTGAAAGCCGCACAGGATCTGGGGTTAGGCGCGCAGTTCGGCGGTAAATATTTCGCTCACGATATCCGCATTATACGTCTGCCGCGTCACGGTGCGTCCTGCCCGGTTGGCATGGGGGTTTCCTGTTCCGCTGACCGCAATATCAAAGCCAAAATCAACCGCGATGGCATTTGGCTGGAGCAGTTAGAGCAGAATCCTGGCAAATACATTCCTGAGCATCTGCGTGAGGCGGGAGAAGGTGAAGCAGTCAAGATTGATCTTAACCAACCGATGGAACAGATCCTGAAAACGCTGTCTCAGTATCCGGTTTCCACGCGTCTTTCCCTGTCAGGCACCATCATTGTGGCGCGCGATATTGCTCACGCCAAACTCAAAGAGCGCATCGACAACGGTGAGGGATTGCCGCAGTACGTCAAAGATCACCCGATTTACTACGCAGGTCCGGCCAAAACGCCGGAAGGCTATGCTTCCGGTTCGTTGGGGCCAACCACCGCAGGGCGCATGGACTCCTACGTTGATCTGTTGCAAGCCAACGGCGGCAGCAAAATCATGCTGGCGAAGGGCAACCGCAGCCAACAGGTGACCGACGCTTGCCATAAACACGGTGGTTTCTATCTGGGTAGCATCGGCGGCCCGGCGGCAATTCTGGCGCAGAACAGCATCAAGAGTCTGACCTGCGTTGAATACCCTGAACTGGGTATGGAAGCGATTTGGAAAATCGAAGTGGAAGACTTCCCGGCGTTCATTCTGGTGGATGATAAAGGGAACGATTTCTTCCAGGTGATCCAGTCCAACAAGTGTAACCGCTGCGCGTGATGTCTTTTGAGGTTAACTCGTGCCGAATGACGCAAGCGCCAGATATCTTTTGATATTAACCCGCGTTGAATGACGCAAGCGCCAGATATCTTTTGATGTTAACCCGCGTTGAATGACGCTGAGGAAACGGGTAACGCCAGGATGAGCGGCAGGGATGCCGCGAAAGCCCGCACCGTGCCGGACAAAAATGCCGGGAGCATTTTTGAACGCTGCGAGCAGCGGCCCCATAGGGGCGAGTCTCAGGGATGAGACGAGTATTCCACGTTGCGGGCGGTCCGTCCGGCGATACCGGTTTACGAAGGCATCGCGTAGCGACGTCATTCCGCAAAAAGCGCGGGGTCGAGGGGGTGGGCGACTGCACCCCCTCGTCGGGCGCGTGCTACGCCAGTAGCAAAGAAACGCCATCAGCTTCGCGCACGAAACCTTACACCAATCTCAACATACTTCACGTTGAAGCATTCACATCTATAAAGATGCATTTTAAATACATTTTTATAGCTATTCTTTGCGGAGCTTTATAAACTACCCGCAACGCGGTAAAACGCGATAAGAATGTATAAGCTCTCCGAGGTGTATGATGCAAAACCTGATCTGTTATAAAACCCTGCCGCAGTGGAATGCACAGACGCTACCCGCCGCGTTTCAAGAAAAACACAACACGCAAGTGGGCACCTGGGCGAAGTTGACCGTCCTGAAAGGAGAGCTGACCTTCGCCATGCTGCATGAAGATGGCTCAGTGATTGAAACTTATCAGTTTACCGAACAGAATCAGCCACCGTTTGTTGAACCGCAAGCCTGGCACCGGATCGTCAGTGCCTCACCGGATCTGGAGTGCCAGTTAGCGTTTTATTGCACCGCCGAGGATTATTACGCCAAAAAGCACGGCCTGACGGCAACCCACTCCGAAGTGGTGGCCGCGCTGGCGCAAATACCAGCTGGCAAAGCGCTCGATCTTGGCTGCGGTGGCGGCAGAAACGCCCTTTACATGAACCTGCGCGGTTTTGACGTGACAGCGTATGACAAAAATCTCAACAGTATCTCGTCCCTGAAAGATATCATCAGCAGCGAAAGCCTCTCCGGCATTCGCGCCAGCCTGTACGACATCAACAAAGCCGCGCTAGACGAGCAGTATGATCTGATCATCTCCACCGTGGTGCTGATGTTTTTGGAACGCGAGCGCATTCCTTTTATCGTGCGTAACATGCAGGAATGCACCGTAGAGGGCGGCTATAACCTGATCGTGGCGGCGATGTCTACCGAGGATTTCCCCTGCCCGCTGCCTTTCTCCTTCACCTTCCAGCACAATGAATTGCGTGAGTATTATTCTGGGTGGGACATCCTGAAATACAACGAAGAGGTGGGTGAATTGCATAAAACTGACGAGAATGGTAATCGCATCAAACTGCGCTTCGCTACCTTGTTGGCAAGAAAAACGCAGCCGAGCGCGTAAGGCGCACTGGCTGCGTTTTTAAGGGCCGGTATCACCGGCCCGGGAAGAGAGCAATCAGCTCGCTTTGCGTTCTGCTGCCTGACGGTAGGCGACCAAATCTTCGATGGTCAGTACCGGCATACCGTGCTGTTTAGCAAAAGCGATCACTTCCGGCGCACGCGCCATAGAGCCGTCATCATTGGTCAGTTCGCACAGCACAGCGGCCGGTTTGAAACCTGCCAGCGTTGCCAGATCGACAGACGCTTCGGTATGACCACCGCGAGTCAGTACGCCGCCCGGCTGAGCGCGCAGCGGGAAGACGTGCCCAGGGCGATTCAGATCGCTTGCGCGAGCGTCATCGGCAATGGCTGCACGAACGGTTGTCATACGGTCAGACGCAGACACACCAGTGGTTACGCCTTCGGCAGCTTCAATGGTGACGGTAAAACCGGTTTGATAGTGGCTGGTATTGTGCTCCACCATCATGGGCAGTTCCAATTGACGGCGGCGCTCTTCGGTCAGGCACAGGCAGACGATACCGCTACCGTAGCGAATGGTCATCGCCATTTGCTCAACGGTCATGTTCTCGGCGGCAAATACCATGTCGCCTTCGTTTTCACGGTCTTCGTCGTCCAACACCATCACACCAACGCCTTGGCGCAGCGCTTCAAGCGCACGTTCAACGCGTTCAGATGGCGTGCCAAATTCAGAAAGTAATGTCTGATTCATGGTAAAAAAACCTCATGTTTATTATGGATTACCAGAACCAGGGCGAGCTTGAGGAGTAACCATTGCGACGGACGCGCGTCAATACGCACCGGGCAATGACTAACAAAATAACGCGAGTGGGCATAAACCCAACAGGATACCGTTACTCTCTCCCATCCGGACTATAACCGTCGGCCCCGGAATTTCACCGGATCTGCTGACCTCGCCACGCATATCGATAATAAATTATTGATAACGTTACGGCGAGCGCTCGCGGGCTTCCAAACGAAAGCACGGTGTTTTAGCACCCTGCGCTGTCTGGTTTACCGCCGGTGGGGAATTACACCCCGCCCTGAGAAGTAAGCGTGATAACTATAACGCTATTGCCTGAGCGGGGCAATTAGCGCAATGGACAAAATGTGACATCTGCTAGCCTATTGGTAAAAATTTTCTTTAAGAATCCGACACAAAGCATTACAGGGCGAGTTTTGGTTTATCCCTTTTCATTCACGCATTACACTGACAGTACAGATGACAGAAACCGAGCAGGAAAACGGCATGATTGACCCGAAAAAGATTGAGCAAATTGCACGCCAAGTGCATGAATCCATGCCTAAAGGCATACGTGAGCTGGGCGAAGACGCCGAGAAAAAAATTCGCCAGGTGCTGCAAGCACAATTTACCAAGCTGGATCTGGTAAACCGCGAAGAGTTTGATGTGCAAACGCAGGTTCTGCTGCGCACCCGTGAAAAACTGGCGCGGCTGGAACAGCGTTTGAGCGAACTGGAAGCCAAGCTGGACGCGGAAAAAACCGCAACCTCTGAACAGCAGCCCTCGTAGGCAACGCGAACCGATCGCGGGCACCGGCCACCCTTGGGCCGGTGCAGCGGCGGTTATTCTGCCACCAACTGCTGTGACTTATGCGGTAACCCCCACCACAGCACTGCCAGCATAATCAGTGCATAGAGCGATTTAGCCCCCACCATCACCAACAGTACGCAGCACAGCACACTGCCAATAACCGCCATCAGCCGGGCCCGACCTTTCAACAACCGGCACCCAGCCAACATGCACAGCAGATAAACCAGAACAAAAATGCCGCTCAGCGGCAATTTGCAGCGCAGCAGGCAACCCCAGCGGGATCACGGAAAGAAACAGCCAGCGGGTCACGCGGGCCAGACGCGGACCAAATGCCAGATTGACAAAGTGAGCCGCCCCACCGGCATTGGGAAAATGCTGCCCTAACGCGGCAAAGCCAATAGCAATCGGAAACACCAACACAATCAGCAGCGGCCAGGCCCACAGGCTGTCATTGCCCGACAGTTGCGCCACAATGGCTGGCACCGCAAACACGCCAGTGCCCAGTAGCGAAGTGGAAAGCAGCCCCACTCCCTGAACCACGCCCAGATCCTGCTTTAACCCATTACTACTCGCCACGTCAGCCCACCCTATCCCCTGAAAAAACAAAGCCTCCATGTAGGAGGCTTTGCGGTTACAAAATCACGTTTACCCATTAGCCCGCAGCACATCGCGAATACGGCCTTTGTAAGCCTCAACTTTTTGCGGCGTCATCAAACGACGCTCATCATCAAGTACCACACCGCCGACGTCGTCAGCGATGCGCTGTGCAGATTGCAGCATCAGTTTGAAATTCTGGCTCGCGTCACCGTAGGAGGGCACCATCATGAAAATCGAGACGCCCGGCGTGGAGAACTCAGCCATGTCGTCGATACTGAACGAGCCGGGTTTCACCATGTTGGCCAGGCTGAATAGCACCGGTCCTGCGCCCGCAGGATTAACATGGCGATGGAAAATATTCATTTCGCCGAACTGGAAGCCTGCCTGCAATACGCTTTGCAGCAGCACTTCACCGCCAATGATACTGCCCTGATGAGCGGCAACATGCAGTACCAGCACCGTTTCTTGCGGTGTACGACTTGCGCTTTGCGCGTGCGGTTGGTCAATATCCCGTTCAGACACGTCTTGTTCTACGGCCTGCTCTTCAACGTGAGGTGCACGTTCTACTGGGGTTTGGTGCACAGGTGCGGCGCTCGCAGCCTGTGCGGGGCGAACGTCCTGCACAACGCGATCGACATGCACCTCAGGTGCAGATTGCGGCGCGGTGGTCGCGCCTAACAGCGGATCGTAATCGGTACGAACGTGTTCGGCAGCAGAAGCGAAAGGCGATGAGGATGCAGGCGGCGGCGCAGGCTCATTGAACGAACCCAATGCCGGTTCTTCCTGCGCACGAGTGCGCGTGACTCTGACTTCGCCGACCCCTTCATCAAGCTCCTCAAGCGGCGCAGTCTCTTCCCGCTTCTGCTTTTGCTTAAGGCGCTTCACTGGACGGTCACGAAAAAGGGACGAGCGCTCTTTACGGCTCGTCCACAAGCCGTGAAGCAGTAGCGCAATTATAGCGATCGCGCCCACAACGATTAATATCAGACGCAAGTCCTGCATCATTGCTATCCCAGTTAATTCAATTTATTGCCACCGCGGCAACTTTTTCATACCCCTAACTCTATTTGCCTGCGTACACAAGTGCAAGCCTGCACAGTATTTTATAGGAATAAAGATATACCGGGCGCACTTTTTTGCTTTTTTTTCGTCCAAAGGGTCACTGGTCAGCAGAAAATCATCCCTATATGATGCAGATCACACAAACTACCCCGATCGCACCAACGATCCGGATAACCCTACAATGAGGAACAGGATGTCATGGTAACCCCGTCCCCCGCTACGCCACCGCGTTCAGGCATTTACTATTTCGCACAAGGTTGGCAACTGATGTCGCTGCCGGGCATACGGCGTTTTGTCATCATTCCCCTACTGCTCAATGTACTGCTGATGGGCGGTGCTTTTTGGTGGCTGTTTTCCCGCATGGGAGAATGGATTGCCCGGCTGATGGGCCATGTGCCAGAGTGGCTGCAATGGTTAAGTTATCTGCTATGGCCGCTCGCCGTCATCTCTATCCTGTTGGTATTCGGCTATTTTTTCAGCACCATCGCCAATTTCATCGCGGCACCGTTTAACGGCCTGCTGGCCGAGCAACTGGAGGCGCGACTGACCGGAAAGGCCCTGCCGGACAGCGGCGTCGTGGGCATGGTAAAAGATATCCCGCGCATCATGAAGCGCGAAGTGCAGAAACTCGCCTATTACCTGCCGCGCGCCATCGTACTGCTGTTGCTGTATCTTATTCCCGGTATCGGACAAACCGTGGCACCGCTGCTGTGGTTCGGGTTTAGCGCCTGGATGCTGGCCATTCAGTATTGCGATTATCCCTTCGACAATCACAAAATCAGCTTTCCCACCATGCGAGAAGCGTTACGGCGTCATAAACTCAATAACTTGCAGTTCGGCGCACTGGTCAGTGTGTTTACACTGGTGCCGTTCCTGAATCTGGTGGTCATGCCGGTCGCCGTCTGTGGCGCAACCGCATTATGGGTCGATCGCTATCGTCATCTCTCGGCATCAGCAGGAACGCGGTAGTTTTTTCCGACTGTAATGAAAAGATATTTCTTAAGAACATAACGATATAGCAATTCTTTCCTTCCCTGAAAGGACGGAGTGAGTATGCTCTATCTTGTTGGTAAAAATTTCATACAGTTATAAGGACTGGCCATGAGCAAAATCTATGAAGATAACTCCTACACCATCGGCCACTCGCCGCTGGTTCGTCTGAACCGTATCGGCAATGGACGTATTCTGGCAAAAGTGGAATCACGCAACCCCAGCTTCAGCGTTAAATGCCGTATCGGTGCAAACCTGATTTGGGATGCAGAAAAACGCGGCGTATTAAAACCCGGCGTTGAACTGGTGGAACCGACGAGCGGTAACACCGGGATTGCTCTGGCCTATGTCGCTGCTGCCCGTGGGTACAAATTAACCCTGACCATGCCAGAAACCATGAGCATTGAGCGGCGCAAACTGTTGAAAGCGCTGGGTGCCAAACTGGTTCTGACCGAAGGGGCGAAAGGCATGAAAGGGGCCATCGCCAAGGCAGAAGAGATTGTTGCCAGCGACCCGAACCGCTTCCTGTTACTGCAACAGTTCAGCAACCCGGCTAACCCGGAAATTCACGAAAAAACCACCGGCCCGGAAATTTGGGAAGACACCGATGGTGAAGTAGACGTGTTTATCTCTGGTGTCGGCACCGGCGGTACGCTGACCGGCGTCAGCCGTTTTATCAAGAATACCAAAGGCAAGGCTATCACCACTGTCGCGGTTGAACCCGTTGATTCTCCGGTGATCACCCAAGCACTGGCAGGCGAAGAGATCAAGCCTGGCCCGCACAAGATCCAAGGGATCGGCGCAGGTTTTATTCCCGGAAACCTCGATCTGTCTCTGGTGGATCGCGTTGAGCGCATTTCTAACGAGGACGCGATTTCAACCGCGCGTCGCCTGATGGAAGAAGAAGGCATTCTGGCCGGGATCTCTTCCGGTGCTGCAGTAGCTGCCGCGCTGAATTTGCTGAAAGAGCCCGCGTTTGAAGGCAAAACCATCGTGGTGATTCTACCTTCCTCCGGTGAGCGCTATCTCAGCACTGCACTGTTTGCCGATCTGTTCACCGAACAAGAGTTGCAGCAGTAATCCTTCGTTACATTGACGGCATAAAAGCACCTTCACAGGTGCTTTTTTTGTGGTCGGGTTCAAAGTTTATACCCATCAATGATTGCTTTTTTGGTCAAGGTTTAGTATTTAACCGAACAATTATTTTGATGCGCGAAATTAATAACCGTAACATCGTACCCTGTTCCTGCTGATGGCAATGTCACCGTTTTTACCACAGAGGCAGCAACGCCATCAGACACTGGGCTGGAATACTGTGCTATTTGGCGTATATATTCAGGGAAGGCGTTTAGTCCTTACCTTGCCGCATCAAAGGCGACCCCGTCACATAAATGGGGCTGACCTAACAGACTAAAGTCCAGTAAATACACTAAACTTTAGTTCCACAACACGAATCCAAACCATAGTTGGGGAAAACAGAATGTTCCAGCAAGAAGTTACTATTACCGCTCCGAATGGCCTGCACACCCGTCCTGCGGCTCAGTTTGTTAAAGAAGCCAAAGGATTTACCAGCGAAATTACCGTCACCTCCAACGGAAAAAGTGCCAGCGCGAAAAGTTTGTTCAAGCTTCAGACTCTTGGTCTGACGCAAGGCACTGTCGTTACCCTTTCCGCTGAGGGTGAAGACGAGCAAAAAGCCGTTGAACATCTGGTTAAGCTGATGGCCGAACTTGAGTAATCGGCAGGCTTTTCGTGTGAACATCAGTTTCGAGTGAAGGTAGGGTTATGATTTCAGGCATATTAGTATCACCCGGTTTTGCTTTCGGTAACGCGCTGTTATTGAAGGAAGATGAAATCGTCATCAGCCGGAAGAAAATTACTGCTGAAGACGTCGAACAAGAAATCGAACGTTTTCTGAGTGGCCGGTCTAAGGCTTCCGCACAGTTGGAAGCCATCAAGACCAAAGCAGGTGCAACCCTGGGCGCTGAGAAAGAGGCCATCTTCGAAGGGCATATCATGCTGCTGGAAGATGAGGAGTTCGAGCAGGAAATCATAGCCCTGATCAAAAAGGACCATCACTCTGCCGATGCGGCAGCCTACTCGGTGATCGAGAATCAGGCGAAAGC
This sequence comes from Candidatus Symbiopectobacterium sp. NZEC135, assembly GCF_025962695.1. Classification (NCBI taxonomy): domain Bacteria; kingdom Pseudomonadati; phylum Pseudomonadota; class Gammaproteobacteria; order Enterobacterales; family Enterobacteriaceae; genus Symbiopectobacterium; species Candidatus Symbiopectobacterium sp. NZEC135. The sequence goes on from NZ_JAGFPF010000037.1 coordinate 30,004, forward strand.
GTTGGAAGAACTGGATGATGAGTACCTGAAAGAGCGCGCAGCGGACATGCGCGATATCGGTAAACGCCTGCTGAGAAACATTCTCGGTATGCCGATTATCGATCTTGGCGATATTCAGGAAGAGTCGATCCTGATCGCAACCGATTTAACGCCATCAGAAACCGCGCAGTTGAACCTGGACAAGGTGCTGGGCTTTATTACCGATCTCGGCGGCCGCACCTCCCACACCTCCATCATGGCGCGTTCTCTGGAACTGCCCGCGATTGTTGGCACCACAGATGCCACCCAGCAGGTGAAAAACGGCGACTATCTGATTCTGGATGGTGTAAACAACAAAATTTATCAGAACCCGACGCCAGACGTTATCGAACAACTGAAAGCGCTGGAAGCACAGTACTACGCTGAAAAAGATGCGTTGGCTAAACTGAAAGATTTGCCCGCCATCACGCTCGACGGGCATCAGGTAGAAGTGTGCGCCAACATCGGTACCGTGCGGGATGTTGCCGGTGCAGAGCGCAATGGCGCAGAAGGTGTTGGACTCTACCGCACCGAATTCCTGTTTATGGACAGAGAAGCGTTTCCGACGGAAGAAGAGCAGTTCCAGGCCTACAAAGCCGTGGCAGAAGCCGTGGGAGCACAGGCGGTTATCGTGCGCACCATGGATATCGGCGGCGACAAAGATCTGCCTTACATGAACCTGCCGAAGGAAGAGAACCCGTTCCTCGGTTGGCGTGCAATTCGCATCTGTCTCGATCGTAAAGAAATTCTTCACGCGCAGCTGCGCGCCATTTTGCGCGCATCAGTGTTTGGCAAGCTGCGCATCATGTTCCCGATGATCATTTCAGTAGAGGAAGTGCGTGCGCTAAAAGCCGAGCTGGAACTGCTGAAATCGCAGTTGAGAGCGGAAGGAAAGGCCTTCGATGAGAGCATCGAGGTGGGCGTAATGGTTGAAACACCTGCTGCGGCCGCCATTGCCAACCATTTGGCGAAAGAAGTGGACTTTTTTAGTATTGGGACAAATGACTTAACCCAGTATACTCTGGCAGTTGATCGCGGTAATGAGCTGATCTCTCATCTCTACAACCCGATGTCGCCAGCGGTATTGCGTTTGATCAAACAGGTCATTGATGCATCTCATGCCGAAGGCAAATGGACGGGGATGTGCGGCGAGCTTGCTGGTGACGAACGTGCTACACTGCTATTATTGGGTATGGGTCTGGATGAATTCAGCATGAGTGCCATCTCAATTCCTGGCATCAAGAAGATCATTCGTAATGCAAATTACGACGATGCCAAAGCGTTAGCAGAACAAGCGCTCTCCCAGCCCACAGCGCAAGAACTGAGCGATGTAGTGAGCCGATTCATCAAAGAAAAAACGCTCTGCTGATTCTGCTATGCTGACCCAATATTAATGATTAGGAGAAGATCATGGGTTTGTTCGATAAACTGAAATCTCTGGTATCTGATGATAAAAAAGATACTGGCAGCATTGAAATCATTGCACCGCTGTCGGGTGAAATCGTCAATATCGAAGACGTTCCTGACGTTGTTTTTGCTGAAAAAATTGTCGGGGACGGCATTGCCATCAAACCGACTGGCAACAAGATGGTGGCGCCGGTTGATGGCACTATCGGCAAGATTTTTGAAACTAACCATGCTTTCTCTATCGAATCCGACAGCGGGATTGAACTGTTCGTTCACTTCGGCATCGATACCGTTGAGCTGAAAGGTGAAGGCTTTAAACGCATCGCGGAAGAAGGCCAACACGTGAAGAAAGGCGATCTGGTTATTGAATTCGATCTGGCGCTGTTGGAAGAAAAGGCCAAATCAACGTTGACGCCAGTGGTTATCTCCAACATGGATGAAATCAAAGAACTCACCAAGTTGAGCGGCACCGTTGTGGTCGGTGAAACACCGGTTATCCGCATCAAAAAGTAATGTTTCTCTAATTACTACATGCCTTACCAACCCGCTGTCAGCGCACTGACTGCGGGTTTTTTTATCCGCCTCGCACCCGATCCCCAGCGACAGAATGCACGGCTTCCATCTCTAACATATCCATCGCCTCATGCATCAAGCCAATACCATGGTCCTGAGCGACGGCCTTACACGATTGCCCCGCCAAAACACGTTCAATCGCGATAGTCTGCGCGAACTGCCTATCTTCATTAACAGGCGTCGTTTGGCAATGCTGATAAAACGCCTTACTTAAAGAGCGTTTTGCAGTACAAGGGAGTTTAGGGTTATTGAACAGAAATTGCCCTACCCGTTTAACATTGTCAGGCATAGCAGGTCTGTTAACGAGAATAATACGTTTTACACAGGCATTAGCAGCCAAGGTTGACAGGGCACCCGGAGCACTGAGCCCCATTTTTTGTACATCATTATTACTAATCCTGCAAAACCCCTAATGGCGGTACAGTGGATACAGCGTCATGAGATTGGCGTGGGTGATAACAAAGTGAAGTGTCGTTGTTTAAGCATATGCGATCTAGCGGCATATTGGCGATCCTCAACAAGGGCAGCATTTACGTGAAAAGCCAGTGTCAAACAAAAACACATTTTCCCGTTTAAAAAAATGCTACTCATCACTGTGCCTACGCCCCCTCGAGCCAACGAGGAATAAAGATACGCACCGTCAGCCCCCCTTGTAGGCGGTTATCCGCTTCGATGTGTCCACCGTGCGCCATCACCACTTTGCGAGCAATCGCTAACCCTAATCCATAGCCTTTGCCAGACTGCGGCGATTCAATACGAATAAAAGGATCAAAGATACTGGAGAGTTTATTTTTCTCTACGCCCGGCCCCTGATCGGTGACGCAAAGCAGCCACTCGTGCTCCGTACTGCGCAGGTCTACCAGCACCGTCTGCTCACGCGTTGAAAAACGCAGCGCGTTGCGCACGATATTATCCAACGCGCGCCGCATCAGCTCCGCATTACCCTTTACCGTGTGATCCTGCTCGGTGTCAGCCTCCAGCAAAATGGTTACCCCCGGCACTTGCGCCTCATAACGCGCATCGTTCACCACTGCCTCAACTAATCCGTACAGATCGAAGTAAGCCTCATCCACGACCTGATGTTCAGCACGTGATAGCGTCAACAGCTCGCCAATCATCTTGTCCATGCGTGCCGCTTCACCTTCGATGCGCTGCAACGAGGTGTCGATATTGTCGCGATTCTGATGGGCCAGCCCGATGGCCAGTTGTAAACGTGCAAGGGGAGAACGCAATTCATGGGAAACATCATGCAGCAGCTGTTCGCGCGAGCTGACAAGCACATTCAGCCGTTCAACCATAGCATCAAAATCTCGCGCCACATCGCTCAACTCATCGTGCCGTCGCTTCATATCCGGCAGCAGGCGAATGGATAAATCGCCCTGTGACACACGGTCAAAACTGGCGCGCAGGCGATTGAGCGGTCGGGTCAGGTTCCAGGCCAATACCCCACTGAAGAGCAGCCCACCTAGCCCCGCGATCCAGACTAACGGCTCGGGAATATTGAGTATCAGCATCGGACGCGGTGCGTAGGTTTCATCACGCAAACGCAGAACATCAAAAGAGACCCAATAGCGCTCGCCATTAGGCCCATTGACTGCGTTGACCAGCGGCATTGGGCGAGCACCCCGGTGATGTTCCGCATCCGCTGGCGGCCTCGGGCCGCCGGGAGGCGGGATATCACCGGCTGGCGGTTCACGCCACGGTTCAGGCGGTGGAGCCCATTTCTCAGCATCGATGGCCGTGGTGGACACGCGCAGAAAACCACGCTCCTGTGGCGGCCACTGAGCTTCCAGTGCGTCCAACGCGGGCTGCCCACCCTGTTGCAACGCAGATTGTGCCATCGACAATTGTAACGACATCAAGCGCTGGATCATCGCCTCTTCCGGCGGTGCGCGGTGCCCGCCATCGTACAGCGTGAACCCCAACCACAGCAGTTGCGATATCAATAAAAACGTCAGCCAGAAGCCAAACAGGATTTTCCAGAACAAGCGTCCCTGCATCATCAACGAATCCGATATCCTACGCTGCGCACGGTTTCAATGGTCATATTGCTGCCCGGCAGTTCGGCCAGCTTTTGCCGAATGTTGCTGATATGCACATCGACGCTGCGATCGTAAGCTTCACGCTGCCGCCCCAGGCATTTTTCCGACAGCTCATCCTTGGAGACCACGCGCTCGCAGGCACGCACCAGCAGTTCCAGCAAATTGAATTCGGAGGCAGTTAAATCAAAGGGGTGCCCTTTCCATTCGCTGGTGCGCGTGGCAGGGTTCAACACCAGTTCGCCTAACGTAGCCGTTCCTTCGCTTTCCTGCTTTTCCGGGCGCTCATCATAGCGACGCAGCACTGCGCGCAAGCGCGCCACCAGTTCACGGGGGAAACAGGGTTTCGGCATATAATCATCAGCCCCCATTTCCAGGCCAATCACCCGGTCAATGTTGTCACCCTTTGCCGTCAACATGATAATCGGCAACCGGCTCGCCTTGCGAACCTGCCGTAACACATCAATACCGCTCATGTCCGGTAACATAACGTCCAGAATCATGGCGGTGTAATTTCCTGACAGCGCGCTTTCCACGCCCTCTTTCCCTGTCAACACGCGCGATGCGGCAAATCCCTCAGCGCTGAGATACTCACAGAGCAGGTTTCCCAACTCCACATCATCATCAACCAGCAACAACTTCATACCTTGCTCCCCTTAGCGGTTCTGGCAGCTATTTTCTCGTTTAATGCGTATTTTCGCAGCCATCTTTACTGAATTCTTACCTTCCATAGCACTAAATAGGCGAGATCGGGTCAAAAAGTCAGGGTAAAGTAACGGCTTTGCTCTACGCGGTTAGCATCGCCCAGTCAGACGTCGATCCCTGCTAAGACGTCAACACGCTATAAGGATATTCAACTGCTCATGCCTGCTCGCTTTTTGTCATTCCGCACATCGCTACTTGCACTGGTTGCCATCGCGGCCCTTTACGTTGGCTATAAGCATTTTTTCGCTGCCCCACCACCGGTGAACTACATTACCGCGCCTGTGGAAACCCGAGATATTGAGCAGACCGTCCTGGCAGATGGCACCATTGAAGCGCTCAAACAGGTCAGCATCGGTGCACAGGTGTCAGGGCAAATCAAAGCATTGCATATTGCACTGGGCGATAAGGTGACCAAAGGGCAACTGCTGGCAGAAATTGATGATTTAACACAGCAAAATACGTTGAAAGACAGTGATGCCGCGCTAAAAAACATTCAGGCACAGCGCGCTGCCAAGCAAGCCACGCTGCGCAACAACCAGCTTAGTTGGCAGCGCCAGCAAATGCTAATGCAACGCGGCGTGGGTGCTCAGGCCGATTATGACAGCGCCAAAGCCACGCTGGATGCCACCACGGCAGACATTGCCGCCCTCGACGCACAAATCGCGCAGGCGGAGATCGCCACCAGCACCGCCAAGGTCAATCTGGGCTATACGCAAATTACCGCCCCGATGGATGGCACCATCGTCGCTATTCCCGTGGAAGCGGGGCAGACCGTCAACGCCGCGCAAACCACCCCCACCATCGCCAAAGTGGCGAACCTGAACACCATGACGGTGAAAGCGCAGATTTCCGAAGCCGATGTGGTCAACGTGAAAGTCGGCATGCCAGTCTGGTTCACCATTCTGGGACAGCCCAACAAGCGCTATCAGGCCACGCTGCGCGCTATCGAACCGGCACCTGACTCTATTAACGACGAGACCACCAGTTCATCGAGCAGTACCAGCAGCAGTAGCAGTTCTTCAACGTCTAAGGCGATTTATTACAACGGCCTGTTTGATGTTGATAATCCGGATGGCACGCTGCGTATCTCGATGACGGCGCAAGTCTATATTCTGCGCGCTGCGGTGAGAAACGCCCTGGTGGTGCCCGCCACGGCCGTACAGCAGCTTAACGGCAAAACCGTGGTGCAAGTGGTTAATGCGCAAGGACAACGCGAATCCCGCGACGTGACCGTTGGCATTAATGACAACGTGCATACCCAACTACTCACCGGTGTCAGCGCGGGTGAACAGGTGATCATCAGCCAGCAACCGGGTTCTTCATCATCAACAGCGCGCCACCCCGGCCCGCCGCCGATGTAACGGGAGCTAACGTATGACGCAACCGCTATTAACACTAACGGACATTTCACGCCGTTTTACCAACGGTGACCAAACGGTCAACGTGCTCAACGCGATAAACCTGACGATTCATGCGGGCGAGATGGTCGCTATCGTTGGGGCTTCTGGCTCCGGCAAGTCGACATTGATGAATATTCTCGGCTGTCTGGATAAAGCCTCGGAAGGGGAATACCGGGTTAACGGGCAAGCGGTAGCAACGCTCGACAGCGATAGCCTGGCCGCGCTGCGGCGGGAGTATTTCGGGTTTATCTTTCAACGCTATCACCTGTTGGGCGATCTTTCCGCACAGGGCAATGTCGAAGTCCCCGCCATTTATGCCGGGCGTGACCGCACTTCGCGCCAGCAGCGCGCAGCGGCACTGCTGCACCGCCTCGGATTGGGTGAACGCCTGAACTATCGCCCCAGCCAACTTTCCGGGGGACAACAACAGCGTGTCAGTATCGCCCGGGCGCTGATGAATGGCGGTCAGGTTATCCTCGCGGATGAGCCAACAGGGGCGCTGGACACGCACAGCGGTAACGAAGTGCTGACCATTTTAAAAGACCTGAACGCGCAGGGGCACACTATCATTATCGTGACCCACGATATGCAGATCGCGCGCCATGCCGGGCGTATCATCGAGTTGCGCGATGGCGAAGTGATCGCCGATTCAGCCAGTACAACGGCGCCTGCCGAGGCTGCGCCGCAAGAGAACGCCAATAGCAAACCCGCCTCACGGCTGCTACAAGCGCGCGATCGTTTTATCGATGCCTTCAAAATGGCGCTGCTGGCGATGAACGCTCAGCGCATGCGCACCTTTCTGACCATGCTTGGTATCATCATCGGTATCGCCTCGGTAGTCTCTGTGGTTGCGCTGGGCAAAGGCTCGCAGCAGCAAGTGCTGGCCGACATCAGTGCCATGGGTACCAGCACGCTGGAGATCTATCCCGGTGAGGATTTCGGTGACCGACGTTCGAGCGCCATTCAAACGCTGCGTGCGACCGATATCGAACCGTTGGCGCAACAACCCTACGTTCACAGCGTGACCCCATCCGTCGCCACCAGCGTCACGCTGCGCTATGGCAATATTGCCGTCACGGCCAATGCCAACGGTGTGGGAGAGCAATTTTTCACCGTGCGCGGCTACAGCGTGGCGCAAGGGATGATTTTTCCGCGCACCAGCGTGGATAATCTGGCGCAGGAAGCGGTTATCGACCAAAACACACTGCAAAAACTGTTTCCCAACGGGGAGAACCCTATCGGCGAGGTGATCCTGCTGGGCTCGCTCCCCGTGCGAATTATTGGCGTGGTGGAAAAAAACAGCAGCGGTTTTGGCAGTGATGAAAACCTTAACGTCTGGGTACCCTACACCACGGCGATGAAACGCATGATCGGGCAGTCCTACCTGAGAAGCATCACAGTTAGGGTCAAAGACAACGTGGATTTGAGCGTGGCAGAACAGGGTATTACTCAGATTTTGACTCAACGCCACGGCAGCAAGGATTTCTTTGTTTTCAACACCGACAGTATTCGTCAAACCATCGAGAAAGCCACCACCACGCTGGCGCTGCTGGTCTCGGCGATTGCCTTTATTTCACTGCTGGTCGGCGGTATCGGCGTGATGAACATCATGCTGGTGTCGGTGACCGAGCGCACGCGTGAAATTGGCGTGCGCATGGCGGTTGGCGCGCGTGCCAGCGATATCATGCAACAGTTTTTGATTGAAGCGGTGCTGGTGTGCTTGCTGGGCGGCGTGTTAGGGGTTTCGCTGTCGCTGCTGGCTGGTGCAGTATTCAGCCACTTCTTCAGTAGCTTCTCGTTAATCTACTCGCCAGCCTCTATTGTTGCCGCGTTCCTGTGCGCCAGCCTGATTGGGGTGATTTTTGGCTTCTTCCCCGCCCAGCGTGCCGCCTACATGGAGCCAATACACGCGCTGGAACGAGAATAGCGTTAGCCAAATACGCCGGTGGACAGGTAGCGATCGCCGCGATCGCAGACAATCGCGACGATCGTACTACCGGGGTTTTCCTGCGCCACGCGCAGAGCCCCCGCCACCGCACCGCCGGAACTGACGCCGCAGAAAATACCTTCATCCTGCGCCAAGCGCCGCAGCGTGGTTTCCGCCTCTTGTTGGGTAATGTCCATCACACGGTCAACGTATTGGGGCTGGAAAATCGCCGGTTCATACCCCGGATTCCAACGACGAATGCCGGGGATATGACTGCCTGACGCAGGTTGTAAACCGATAGTGCAGAGGGATGCACGCTGTTGCTTAAGGAAGCGGCTGACGCCGGAGAGCGTGCCGGTGGTGCCCATCGCGGACACAAAATGGGTGAGTGCACCTTGCGTTTGCTGCCAGATTTCCGGCCCTGTGGTCATGAAATGCGCCAGCGCGTTATCCGGGTTATTGAACTGGTCGAGTACCTTGCCTTCTCCGGATTCTGCCATCTGGTGCGCCAGATCGCGCGCGCCTTCCATGCCACACTCAGGGCTGACCAGCACCAGCTCCGCACCGTAGGCGCGCATCGCCAGTTGCCGCTCCCGGCTCATGTTTTCCGGCATCAACAGCCGCAGGCGATACCCTTTCACCGCCGCAATCATCGCCAGCGCAATGCCGGTATTACCACTGGTGGCCTCAATCAGCCGATCGCCAGGCGTTATTTCTCCGCGCCGTTCAGCCTGCTCCACCATAAAACGAACTGGGCGATCTTTTACCGAGCCCGCGGGATTATTCCCTTCCAGCTTAAGCCAGACTTCACTGCCAGTATCCTGCGCCAGCCTTTGCAGCTTGATGAGTGGCGTATTGCCAATTGTATTATCCAGCGTACTCAACGCATCTCCCCTACCGACTCAACATAAAAATGTTACAACGCGAGCAGTTTTTCCAGCGACGGAGCGAAGAAATAGCTGCCGCTAACGGCGCGCGTGAAGCGCAACATATCATCACGTTTACCGTCACGGTCACCAAACATGCTCAGTAATTGCTGCTCAATATTATGCAAACGTGCGCAATAGGCAATAAAGTAAAGGCCATGCTTGCCGCTAGCGGTGCCATAAGGCATGCTCTGGCGCAAAATTTTCAGCCCTTTGCCCTCTTCCTTAAGATCAACCCGGCTCAGGTGCGAAGTTGTCGGGCGCTGCTCTGCTGGAATCTCTTCGTTATCCTGCTTGGTGCGACCGATCATCTGCTCTTGCTGCTCCACGCTAATGCGCTGCAACTGCTTGAGATTATGCTCCCAGCGCTGCACAAACACATAGCTGCCGCCCGCATCCGGCCGATCGTCGGCGATAATCGCCACGTCGCGTCGTGCATCGCCCTGCGGGTTCTCTGTGCCGTCGACAAACCCGCTCAGATCGCGATCCTCAACCCAACGAAAGCCGTGCGTCTCTTCTTCAACGCGGATCGCGGAACCAAACGCTGCCAATGCCGCCTGAGCCAGACTGAAATTAACATCGTGACGCAAAGATTGGATATGCAGCAGCAAATCGCGCTGCGTCGCGGGTGCCAATCCCTTACCCAGCGGTGCAAAAGGCTTCAGTTCAGCAGCCCCTTGTTCACAATCGAGATCGCGCCACACATCATGGCCAAACGCCAGCGTCGCCCCCAGCCCCGCATCGGGAAAGCGCGCCTGCAACTCCTGCAACGACTGGCAAAACTTTTTGCATCCTTGGCGAATAGCGTCGAATTCGCCCTGAATCATGGCTTCAATAAAAATGGCAAAACGACGGTGCTCAAGCAAAATTCCGCTCTGTATCTGCGTCATTTCAAGCTTCCTCATGTTTTAATTATCTGCTTTTATCATTTTTTGGCACTACGTGGCCTACGGCGCTCATCATACCGCATTCACGACAATGTGCTTTGTTCAAAAACAAAGGATAAAAATAAACGATGAGAGGGTGGAAACGTTAAAACGTTGGCGCGTTACCGCGCCAAGTTTATAGAAGTGGTTTAAAAAAGATCGAAACGATGAATCAGTCACGCGCCTGCGCGTGCCAGATGATTTTGCTGACATGCCAGGATTGCAGAATATCGTCAGAGGGCATTAAGCCTTCCGGACCGTTCCAGTCGCCAGAGTAAAGATAACTGACGTGCTTGCTCTGCGATTCAACGCACTCTACGCTGCGGGCATCATCCCCTTGAGCCAATTGGCAGACCTCAAAGGCTTTGCTGTAATGGGCGCTGAATGCATCCCCGATTTTTACGCCCCATACGCTGGCAATCTTCGCATCCATCACTTCGACGCGATTGACCTGCGCTTTGGGCTTACCGCTTACCAACAGTTTGATCTCATTGCCTTCCAGCGCCTGATAGAACGCCGTGATTTGGCCATTAGTGGTGCCCATGCCGCTGCGCAAACGATAATTACCATTCAACGCCTGGTTTATCGGCTCTTGTGCCAACGGCGTGCCGCCGTTAAGCCCGCCGACGCCAGCATCAGACACTTCAATTTTGCTGCCAAACCAGTTGAACGGCGACAGGCTGGACCAGGAGAAGTTGGAGAGCGCGCTACATCCCGTCAACAAAAAGGCGGCCAGCACACAGGGAACTACCAACTGAACGGAGCGAAACCTCATAACATAAATTCCTTTAACAGTGAGCGGCACCTGCGCCACCCCACGATCG